>JACDGC010000063.1 GCA_013815535.1 Ktedonobacterales bacterium | reverse complement strand
GCCAATAGCCGCCTCAGCGCCAGCCGCGCGCTCGCCGAGACGGGCGGGCCAGCGCTGGCGGGCAGCCTGATCCAATGGCTCACCCCGGTGGGGGCGACGATTGGGGACGCGCTTTCGTATCTCATCTCGGCGTTTTGCCTGGGGCAAGTGCGCCACCGCGAACCACCACCCCAGGCCAGCCCTGGCGCGTTTTGGCATGAGCTTGGGGCGGGGTGGCGCATGCTGTGGGGGAATGCAACCATGCGGGCGCTGACGCTGGCAGCGGTCACGCGCAATCTGGGCGGGGGAGCCTTCGCCGCGCTGTATATCCTCTATCTGCTGCGCGAACTCTCAATTTCGCCCGTGGTCTTGGGCCTCCTCTTCTCGGTTGGCGGGGTGGGTGGGCTGGCGGGAGCCTTGCTGGCACCGGCCCTGGCGCGCCGTTGGCGGGTCGCGCGGCTGCTGCGCTGGATGGTGCTGGCGAATGCCATCTGCGCGGGTCTGACGCCAGTGGCGGGGGCGACCTTGGTGCCGCTGCTCCCGATGGTGGCGCAGGGCTGTGGTGGCATCACGGATGTGCTGTGCGACATCTATGGGGCGCGCCTGGTCGCTGGCACGATCTCACCAGATGCCTTGGGGCGGGTGCTGGGAACGTCGCGCTTGCTCGCCCAGGCGGCGCTGCCACTGGGGGCGCTGCTGGGGGCGCTCGCCAGCGCGCATGTGGGGCTGCGCGTGGTGCTGGTCGGCGCTGCCGTGGTCCTCATCCTCGCCACGCTGTGGCTCATGCGTCTGCCAGACGCGGCGTGAGGACGGCAGAACGCCAGCCCAGTGGATGTTTCATTCCACGGGGCTGGCGTTGTGCGTGCGAAATGGGTTAACGAGTTACTGTTTAAACACGAGGCTGGTCACCATTACGGTGAAATCCGTGGACTCGACCGTCTTGAAGGCCGAAGTTGGCGCGAAATAGAAGATGAAAAACGTGGAGTTCGCGTGAGTCGTTCCCAAGATGTCGATGGTGTAAGCCTTATTCACAAAGGTCATCGTGCCGGGGAACTTCGTCCAGGTATTCGCGCCCAAGATCACCTTGGTGGGAGTGGTGGATATCTTCACATTGGTGGCACCCGTGCCACCCGCAAAGGCCGAGGCCAGCGATGGATATTTTGATGTGGGCTCTTGGCCCGGAGTGGACAATGATACGAAGAAATCCTGGGCATCGGCCGAGACGAAGGCCGAAGTATCAGCACCACCCGCTGGCGAGGGACTCCAATCAGACGGATACGCGATGGTATAGCTGCCATCGGCAGCGGTGTAGGTGGTGAAGCCAGCAGGCGCGGGAGGCACCGTCGGCGTCGGTGGCAACGGGGTCGCGGTGGCCGTCGGCACCGGGGTGGGCGTCGCCCCTAGCGCGGCCAGCGGGCCAGCCCCCCCCTTACCCAGCACAAAAAGCGAACCAATGAGCGCCACGACGACGACCGCAGAGACGATTCCAATGATGAGGGCCAGCGGCGCATTACTTTTTTGGGGTGGTGGCAGCATCGGGGCACCGCCTGGCCCGTAGTTCTGCGGATAGACGCCTTGTTGCGCGTAGGGCTGTGAAGGTGGGTAGCCGCCTTGCTGCGGATAGCCCGGCTGCGGGTATCCTTGGGGTGGATAGCCACCTTGCTGGGGATTGGGGGGATATTGTTGCTGGGGAGGATAACCACCCTGCTGAGGGTATGGTTGTTGAGGATAGGGCTGCGATGGGTAGGGCTGCGCGGGTGGATAGCCACCCTGTTGCGGATATGGCGACGAGGGACCACCCTGCCCAGGGGGATTGGGATTGTATTCTGGCGGCGGATCGGGCTGCCCATAGGGGGGATATGACATGAACGCACTACCTTTCTTGGCGCTTGCACACAATGCTTGCCCGCAGCGAGAACCCAGAATACACGCGTGGGAAAAGCAAGAATGCTCGTCGCATTATAGCAAATAATCAAGCATCTGCCTAGATGCCCCGATGCTTTTGAAAAGGGGCAAAAGAAGTTCCCAAACAACACTAATGGCGGACGGTGTGAACCGTCCGCCAGCGAAGTCATGGGCACGCATCAAGAGAGGAAGAGGATGCTGGTGGCCATGGTCGTGAAAAATTGCTGCTCGGCGCTGGTAAAGCTGGTGGTGGGGGCGGCATACACCGCCAAGAAGGTGCCCGTTTTCCAATCGGTGCCCAGCACGACGCCGGAATAGGGCTTGCCCTGCACGGTCAGCGTGCCGACATCTTTGGTCCAGGTGGTGCTGCCCAGCGTGACGGAGGTGGTGGTGGGGCTCAGCTTCACATCCGTGGCTTGCAACAAGGACGCGGCTTGCTGCAAATAGGTGCTGTATTGGCTGGGGGGGATCTTTTGTGGCGAAGGAACGGCGATGAACGCGATGGGTGCATTGGGGTCAGGCAAGGCGAAGACCTGAGCACTCAACCCATTGAGCGACTGCGCCACTGGCAACCAACCGACAGGATAGAGCATGCGGTAGCTATTGTCTGACGCGGTGAAATATTGGAAGCCCGCAGGTGGTGCCGGGGTGGGGGTCGCGGTGGGCGGCATTGTGGGCGTAGCCGTGGCAGCGACCGTCGCGGTGGCAGCGATGTTGGCGAGGGGGCCGGATCCATTGCGCCCGAGGGCATAGAGGCCGCCACCCGCGAGAACAGCGATGATGACCACTGTGGCGATGATCGCCCCAGCAGCACCGCCGCGCCGAGGGGTTGGGGCTGGAGCCACGGGAGGTGTCGTGCTGGGCTGGTAACCGGCGGGATAGCCAGGGTAGGCACTCGCGGCAGGCGGTGGGGTCGTCATGCCTTCGCCGGGGGCGGGCTGAAAGGGTTGTGTGATGGGCGCGATCTCGGGATTGGGATTGTTGCTGGAATCTGGTGGATACGACATGGGCGAATGATACCTTTCTGCGAGATGAAATGGGCACGGCGGGCGGCTTAGGCATTGCTGCGCGGTGCCCCATCTTGCCCGAATTGTAGCATGCCCGACGCCAAAAGACAGTTTCATGCCTCACACCAACGGCAACATCCGATGACAGAGCCGAAGCTTCTGGCAAGATGATCCCCCATGCTCCCATCGCCCCTTGCCAGAAGTCCTAGGATCTTTGACGCTGCTCTTGTGTCACGGTATGGTTAGTGATGCGCTCGCATGCGCGGGGAACCAGGCCAGCAGCCGTTGAGGAGAAGACACTATGACACGTCTCGATGCCCAGTCCACGCCATCCACCACCGCGCCAGATGCATTCGCATCGTCGCTGGCCGGGTTGGTGCCTCCAACGAATGCCTCGCAGGGCTTCTTGCGTGTCGCCCGCTACTTTCATGACTGCTTCGCGGCGGACGCCCGTGGTGGCATCCTCAAAGATGTCTTCGAGCAGACGGATTATCGGGTCTTTGCCACGGGGAACGAGACGCTGCTGACGGCCAGCGAGACGCGCATGGGCATCCCCGTGAAGACGGGCATCGAGGTCCACAATGCGGCGGAGATCAATCGCCGCGAAAAATACTTGATTTATGGCTCGGTCTTCCTGGTGGGCAAGGGGCAGGCACGCGGCAAAAACGCTGGTGAACGCTTCTGCGCCCCCCTTCTTTATTATCCCGCGCGGGTCGAACTGGAGGGCAGCCAATCGTACGTCACCGTCGCGCTGGACGAGCAGCACGTCAATTTCCCATTGCTCTCGACCTTTATCGACGCCGAGAGCGATGAGCAAGCCCAGGCCTATGCCGAGGCGATCCTTTCGCAGGTGCCCGCGCCGCCCTTCGCGGACGATGCCCTGCGCGAGCTAGCCAGCCTCGTCGGTGAACTGCTGCCCGACCTGGACACCGAGGCGCTGCGTGCCTTCCCCACCTTGATGAGCGAAGAAGAGCTGCGCGCGGCGATGGGCGGGCCGATGCGCTTGGTGTGCGCCTCGGCCATGTTGTTGGCCGCTCGCCCCACCGAGGCCAAGGGCGTCTTGACCGAGTTGCAAATCTTGGGGCAGACGGGGGATACCTCCACCCCCCTCGCCGCCATCTTTGATGACAAGGCGCTCTCCGCTGCCGAGCGGAACGGCGACCCCAGCAAAGACACCGAGCCGATCTTCGCCGCCGCCGAACTGAGCCTGGCGCAGCAGACGGTCGTGCGCCATGGCCGCACGCGCCCGCTGACGCTGGTCATCGGCCCCCCAGGTACCGGCAAATCGTTCACCACGGCGCAGTTGGTGTTGGATGCCGTCGCGCGGGGCCAGACCGTCCTCATCACTTCGAAGATGAATAAGGCCGTCGATGTCGTCATCGAAAAATTGCAGCCGCACTTGGGATCGCAAACCTTCATCCTGCGCGGCGGCGACCGCAGCCACCGCGAAGAGATGCGCGGCTGGCTGAACGGGCTGCTGACCAACACCGGCCCGCAGGGCATGCCCCAGGCTGCCCGCCCCGGCGAGGTCGCCATGTTGGAAGATCGCCTGCGCACCGCCGATGATGAGATGGATCGGCTCAGCCGCGAGATCAGTGCCGTGCTGGACCTGGAACTGACCTGGACCGGGACCAATATGGACCTGGGCAAGTTCGACACCCCCAATTATGCACGCGAGGCGGCGGCGGCCATCGGCCCCGATGAGATCCTGCGCCGCTATGAAGAGGCACGCAAACTGGGCGAAAACACCGCTCCCCTGGTGGGTTGGGCGATGCAGCGACGCGGCCAAAACCAAATGACCGCGCTCTGCAACGAACTGGACATCGCCGAGGAGTCGCGCGAACGCATTCCCTTGATCGCCGAGCGCGAACGGGCGCGACTGCAATGGCTGGCCACCACCCGCGCGCTGGAAGGCCACGGCGACCTGAACGCGCTTTTCACGGGCTATGCCCGCGCCCGCGACGACCGGGGCCGCCTGGTGGCGGAATTGTTGGCGGTGCGCCGCCGCGACGCGCTAGCCCAAGCCCTGCGCACCGACCGCCGCGCCCTCACGGCCTTTCAGACCGCGCTCAACGCGAAATCCGACGCAGCCCAAGACGCGATTTTCCGCGAGATGGACTTCCGCGCACTGCTGCGCACCTTTCCCATCTGGGCCGTCACCAATCAACACGTGGCCGAGTTCTTGCCGTTGGTGCGCGAGATGTTCGATCTGGTCATCATCGACGAGGCGTCGCAGTGCGACATCGCCAGCGCGTTGCCCTTGCTCTATCGTGGCCACCACACGGTCGTCTGCGGCGACCCCAAACAGTTGCGCCACCTCTCGTTCCTGCGGGAAGACCGCCTGCGCGCCATCGCCACGCAGCACGGCCTGACCGCCATCGAGCGCGAGCAATGGAACTACCGCACCAACAGCCTGCTCGACGCGGTGAATCAAGCTCTGCCTACCCAAGATGACGTGATCTTGCTGGACGAACACTATCGCAGCATGCCCCAGATCATTGAATTCAGTAATCGCCAGTTCTATGGGGGCAGTTTGCGCATCATGAGCAAGCGCCCCGATACGATTGGTTTGCGCAGTGTGGAACTGAAGAAAGTGCCCAATGGCAAACGCCGCAAAGAAGGGTATAACGTCGAGGAAGTCGATGCCATCCTCAAAGAGATCGAGCGCATCGCCAAAGCCGAAGGCAAACGTGACGCGCGCAGCAAGACCAGCATCGGCATCCTCTCGCCCTACCGCGATCAGGTGAATTACCTCAACAAGCAACTGGCGGCGAAGCTGAAGCCACGCACGCTGCAAGACCATCAGGTGGCGGTCGGCACGGCGCACACCTTCCAGGGGGACGAGCGCGATGTGATGCTGCTGAGCTTCGTGGTGGACCCCACTTCGCACCGGGCCACCATCACCTTCCTCAATCAAGAAAACCTCTTCAATGTCGCAGTCACGCGCGCCCGCCAGCGCCAGGTGATCTTCACTTCCCTGGATATCAAAGGACTCCCGAGTGAACATCTGTTGACGCTCTACCTGCAATATGCCGCTGATCTGCTGGAAGAAGAGGAAGAGGCCGAGCAAGCGGCACGCGATGGCTTCGTGGGCGAACTAGCTGAGGCACTGCGCGACCAGGGCTACACTACCTATTTCGACTATCCCGTGGCGGGCTTCCAGATTCCGCTCGTCGCGTCGCACCGCAACGCGACCATCGCCATCGAGTGCGATGGCGTGCCCCCCACCAATCCGCTGCCAGATGGCATCGATCCTGTTGCCCGCCAAGCCATCTTAGAGCGCGCAGGGTGGCAAGTGCATCGCCTGCCCTATCGCCGCTGGGTCGAGGACCGCGCAGGCTGCCTAACCGAGATTGCGTCTATGTTGGGGACGGATGAGGAGTAACTTCCTCATCAGTTTGACCCCAGTTTTGACCCCAATTTGATGAGGGGAAAGCATGATCTCAATTGACACCTTAGATGGAAGTTTCAATTTCCGAACGGTCGGCGTAGCAATCCATAACGAACAGGTGTTGCTTCATCGTGCGACCCACGACACATGGTGGTCCTTGCCTGGTGGTCGCGTAGAACTGCATGAAACCAGTGCAGATGCACTCGTGCGCGAAATGCGGGAAGAGATGGGCGTCGACGTTGTTCTCCAGCGGCTCTTGTGGGTCCACGAACAGTTTTATGTCGATGACATTTCTTTGCGGCGCAATCACAGCCTGGGATTCTACTACCTCATGAAGGTTCCTGAATCCCTCTTACATCCTCAAATCTCTTCTTTTTCTAGCCACGAGGCCAACGATGAAGAGTTAGTGTTTCAATGGCATCCTATTGCCGAACTGGAAACATTGGCGATGCCACTCTACCCAATCATGCTCCGCACCGGACTCCGAAACCTGCCTGAATCAGTGGTTCATCTCGTATCAACTCAATAAGGCGAAAAGGCGAAGCTGATTGCGACATTTCCGCCTATACGAGTCAGAGCTATGCACCCTTGGATAAAATCAGGTCAATTGCCATGATGGCCGTCTCTTGCATATGAGGCGTCACATGGGCATAGATGCCAAGGGTAATCGAGATGTTCGAGTGTCCGAGCATTTCACTTACAACCTTGGCATTAATGCCCCTCTGTAGCAGCAAGGTTGCTACCGTGTGGCGCAAATCATGGAAGCGAATTTGGGGGAGCCCAGCCTTCTCTAAATGCCTATGAAACTGAGTCTGCCCGATTATGTGTGGCTGAATTGGTCGCCCGATTCCATTAGGAAAGACCAAATCAAAAGAATCATCCCAAGCAGCGCCTAGACGCAACCGTTCCTCATTCTGGCGGACTCGATGGCGGCGGAGCGCCTCGACAGCATGCCGAGCTAGACCAATACGTCGCCGTGAATGGTCTGTCTTTGGTTCTGCCAGGATGTACGTGTTTCCCGACCGTTGCAACGAGACTTGCAACTGGAGCGACGCCCGTTCTAGGTTGATGTCTTTCCATCGCAAGCCCAATAACTCACCTTCACGCATTCCCGTAGAAAGAGCCAGGATGTACAGCGCCTCAAAGCGGTCGCCCTCGATAACATCAAGGAGTTGATGTACCTGCTCCTCTGTAAGCGTCTGCATCTGCGTCTTAGCTCGACGAGGTGGCGTTACCACATCAAGGATGTTACGCTGCACGAAGCGCATTATCATATGCCTGGTGGAGCGCACTATGGAGATGATTCACTGTGGTAGGTGAGAGCTTATCGCTCAATTTGCGTGCGTAAAACTGCTGGACCTGATTTGCTGTCAGACGAGCTAGAGGAATCTTTCCCAGCGCCGGAATGAAATGCACTCGCACGTATTGTTCGTACAGACGATAGGTGCTGGGCCTAATCTGATGCTTAATAACCGCCAGCCAGGATAGTAGATATGTCTCTATAGTTTGGCGCTCATCAGGTATCAGCACATCCTCACAAATGGTTTCGCCTCTGTAAAGTCGATTTCCGCTTTTTGCCTAGTGCGGGAGAATGACCGACACAAGCAATCGGATGCATCGGCTGCGTTCTGACCAAGAGCGTGGGCAAGGTGGGGATGTACCGAAGAAGAATACCCGCTTCCGATTGCCTCAATCCAAGTGCATATATCCGCAGTTCTTCGACATTATCCAATGAGTTGGAGGATCAGATGATGGCAAGCAATCCCCCCGAACAGGCAGCCCCACATCATAACAGTTCAGTAATAGAGTGGCTTCTTGATTCCGATCCGACCATCCACTGGCAGGCGCTGCGCGACCTGACCGACGCGCCTGCGGAGGAGGTCGCGGCAGCGCGCTCACGGGTCGCCACCGAGAGTATGGGAGCACAACTGCTCGCCCTCCAGGGAGCAGACGGGACATGGGCTGGCGTGGCGTGGAATCATGGGTGGAACTCCACCATGCACGTCCTGACGCTGTTGCGTGAAATGGGGCTAGATCCCGCGAGTGATGTGGCGCAACGTGCCATCGGCAAAGTCCGCGACCACGTGAGGTGGCCGGGATGGGACTGGGACGGTTCGTGGCGGGGGGAGGACTTTGTGGGTAATCCCTTCTTCGCGGGCGAGGTCGAGCCGTGCATCAACGGGCAAGTGGGGGCGAGCGGCGCCTATTTCGGCCAAGACATCCAGCGGATCATCGACCGCCTCCTCAGCGAGCAACTCACCGATGGTGGCTGGAACTGCGAGGCAGAGAACGGCTCACAACGGTCGTCGTTTAATACCACGATCTGTGTGTTGGAAGCCCTGCTCGAATATGAGTTGGCTGGCGCGAGCAGCACCGCAGTGACGGAGGCGCGCCTCCGTGGGCAAGAGTACCTCCTCGAGCGCCACCTCTTTCGTCGGCGCTCAACGGGTGAGGTGATCGAGCGCGACCGTAGGAGCGACGCGGGGTTTACCCGCTTTGCCTTCCCCACGTGGTGGCACTATGACGTGCTGCGAGGACTCGACTATTTGCGGAAAGCGGGTGCCACCCCAGACGAGCGCGTGGCCGAGGCGATCGCGCTGGTCGAGGCAAAGCACGACAGCGACGGACGCTGGCCGCTCGAAACCCGCTACCCCGGGACGATGCCGATCGAGGTGGACGCGGACGAGGGCCAGCCGAGTCGATGGAATACGCTGCGCGCCTTACGGGTGCTGGCGTGGTATGCCAGAGGTAAATAGATAGGGCGGGTGCCACGCGCAAACTGTTCTCGTCAGGTCTGCTGTGGCGCCGAGTACCGTATCTCTCAAAGATGAGGCCAATAGCCAGAGCAGCAGTTTCGTGCATTTGTGGCGTATCATGCTCCTCAAACCCATCAGTTGGCTTCCTCATGCGAACAATGCAGCCGACGAGAGGAGACGCAATGGATGCCATCGCCCATCATCCACCAACGGTCGCAAGCCCCGTCGGCAGCTAGGCACATGAGCTTGAGGTTCGAGATGGCACGCGACTGCGCTTCATCAGCGGCCAGATCCCCACTTTGCCCAATGGCCAAGTCCCCGAGTCGTTCGCGGACCAGTGCCATGCGGTGTGGCGCAACATTCTGGCGATCCTGAATGCGGCTGGCATGCCCCCAACCAATATTGTCAAGCTGACCACCTTTTTGACAGATAGAGAGCAAGCAACGCTGAATGGTGAAATCCGCCGCGAATATCTAGTTGACCACCAACCCGCGATCACCGTCATGGTCGCGCAGACTTTGACAGCGCCCTGGCTCTTGGAAATCGAAGCGATTGCGATGGCGTGAACAGCAGGGGGCCAAACCATTGTTCCCTGGTTTGGCCCCTCTTGTTATTCCTTTCTTCGCGCCATTCAGACGCTATATTTGAGTACGGTGAAGACGGGGGTGAGCGGCGTCGGCGTTCGGGTGAGACTCGGCTGATTGGCCTCACGATCCTGTGTGACGACCCAGAGCGTGCCTGGCGATGACCGTCCCGCTGGCGTCACCAAAAGCGTGCCAATCTCTTGGGGCAGTGTTGGCGCGATCTTTTGCCAGCCACTTGCTCCCGCCTTCCAAGCGACGAGCGTGCTCCCCTGCTGAGCGTCAACTTTTTGCGGTGGGATGGCTTGGACGATGATGCGCCCATCGGTCAGCACCCCCAATATGCCATTATCAAAGGCGACTTTTTGGCCGACGGGAAAGCCAGCCAGCGGTGCGGAGGTCCAGGTCTTGCCACCATCACTGCTGACGCGCACATCCGTGATGTGTGGTGCGGCATCGTTGCCCGACTCGATGGTTTCAAGGGAATCAGCCGAATCAAGGGTGTAGAGCAGCGGCGTGGTCGTGGTGGGAACGGCAACGAGATTGACGGCGTTGGCACCGGGCAGGGGGCCGTTGTCATGCCAATGTGCTCCAGCGTCATCGCTTTCCCAAAGCGTATGCTGCGTCTGATTATTGTGCCAGCAGTCGGTCGCTTGCGATGCAATGACAAAGACTTTTCCCCCCGCTGCCGCCACATGGCAAACACTCTTTTCCCGCGCGATGACATCCTGGTCGGTCAGTTGCCAAGTTTTGCCACCATCAGCACTTGCCATGAGATGGCTGCAACTAAAATCAACACAGTCGACATGAGCGAAAAGTCGCGAGCCATCCGCCACGGGGGGATCGATGCCGCGATCTACAAAGGGCAGTTGAATCGGCAGCCAGTGCGCCCCCCCATCACGGCTATAATAGTCGAGCCAGCAGTCATAAAAGCCAGCGTCAGGTGTGAATTGCGTCGCCGAGCTGGAACAGTCGACCTGGGCAAAGGTGTCGAAGATGGCCAGCCAAACGGTATGCGCATCCAGAGGACTGACGGTGATGCCAGCATAGTTGACGTGTGTCGGCGCGACAGGGAAGGTGAGCGCGTGCCAAGTGTGGCCACCATCATCGCTGCGACGCATCGAGGCGTCGCCGTTGGGACGGTTTGAGTGCGCGTCTTGAGCGAAGGTCTGATAGACGACCTGCGGGTCGGTGGGTGCGAGCACGGTTGGATTATTCGAGTCGAAGCGTGCCAGCGAGTCAAGCTGGGGCAGATGCGTCCATGTGGTCGCGTGCGGCACCTGCGTGGCGGGCATGGTTGTCACGGGGTGCTGCGTCACCGCCCCGCGCGCATGGATTTGGGCAAAAACGACGCCGAGCAGGCCAACGATGGCGATCACCGCGATGGCAGGAATGAGCGAACGAGCACGTGTAGGTGTCATAGATTGGGGTACCTTTCCTTCTGATACTATCCGAATAC
>JACDGC010000801.1 GCA_013815535.1 Ktedonobacterales bacterium | reverse complement strand
CCCCCACGCCAAACAACGCGTTATTGTGCCCTAGCTCATTTTGGGCGCGGGATCAGGACCGAGGGCGCGCAGCCCCCGCTCGGCGTCATCCAGGCGCTCGGTGAGGGATGCGCGCTCAGCTTGGGTGCGCGCATCCGCCAGGGCTTCGCGCAGATGGCTCACCTCGCGTTCCAACAGCGCGCGGCGCACCTGGGCCCGCACCACGGCGTGGGTCAACGGCAACGACATGTGGGCACCTACCTTGGGTCACCATTGGGGCGCACATGCACCAGTTCATTCAGGGTGGTCAGCAGTTGATCGTCCTGATAGGGCTTCACCACATAGGCATCCGCGCCCAGTTGCAGCGCGCGCTGCTGGTGCTTGGTCGCCGCGCGCGAGGTCAGCACGATCAACGGGATGTCTCCATAGGTCGGCTGCTTGCGCAGCGCGGCCATCAATTCATAGCCGTCCATGCGCGGCATTTCGATATCCAGCAAGATGCCAACGGGGATGCGCTGTGCCACAATCTCCAGCGCTTCCTGGCCATCGCGGGCGGTGAGCACCTCCCACCCGGCATTCTTGAGGGTGGCACTCACCACGCGGCGCACGCTGGGGCTGTCATCCACCACCAAGATGTAGGGCGTCGTTCGCACGCCACCGCCAGGGCTAGCGGGCACAGGCCGCGCGGTGGCCACCGCTGGCGGGCGCAACGAAACCCGTTGGTCGCCCAGCACCGCGCCACGGGCGTTGTTCTGGTCCATCGGCAGCACCGTTCCCGGTGGGGGAATGACGGGTCCCGCGTTCGCGTTACGCGGCGGACGCGTCAACATCTCCAGCGGATCGAGAATCAGCACCACCTGGCCATTCCCCAACACCGTCGCACCCGAAACCGTGGGCACGTTCTTCAGATGCGGCCCCAGACTCTTCGCCACGATCTCCTGGCGACCCGCGATGGCATCCACCAGCAAGGCCCAATGACGCGTGCCAGAATTGATCAACAGCGCTGGGGTATTCCCGCTGATTGGGCTGGGCATCAGATTCAAATAGCTGGCCATATGCACAAGCGGATAGCGCGTGCCCTGCACATCCAGCGCGGGGGTGGTCCCCTCGGCACGCGGATAGTAGTCAAGCAACACCAACTGCGCCACCAATTCCAGCGGCAGGGCATAGGTCTGGTCGGCGACGCGCACCAACACCACCCGTTGAATCTGCAAGCTGATGGGGATGCTGAGCGTAAACGTGCTGCCCTGCCCCACCGTGGCATCCACCTCCACATTCCCGCGCAAACGGTTGAGCGTGTCACGCACCACATCCAACCCCACCCCACGCCCGGCTTCCTCGGTGATGGTTTCGGCGGTGCTGAACCCCGGCTGGAAGATGAGGTTGATGACTTCACGGTCGCTCAGTTGGGCAAAGGAATCAATCAGCCCCCGCGCCTGGGCCATGGACCGGATGGCGGCGGCGTTCAGCCCGCGACCATCATCACGCACGCTCACGACCAGTTGCGTGCCTTCGTTGTGGGCACTGATGACGATCTGCCCTTGCACCGGCTTGCCCGCTGCCAAGCGCTCGTCGGGCGTTTCGATGCCGTGAAAGATGGCGTTGCGCACCAGATGCAGCATCGGCGCGGCGATGTCTTCATACACCCCACGGTCGATCTCGGTGTCGTCGCCGTCGATGAAGAGGTCGAACTCTTTCCCATATTTCACGGCAATGGCACGGATGGCACGATAGAGACGCGGCACCAGCGACGACAGCGGCACCAAGCGCGCTTTCAGCAGCGAATCTTGGAAGCGCGAACTCAGCCGACTCTCGCGCAGCAGCGCCACTTCCATCTCGCGGATGAGCACCTCCATCTCGGTGCTGAGCGAGTTCGCGTCCGTCGCGCCCTCCACCAAGCCGCGCGAGAGGCGGTGAAACTCACCATATTGGTCCATTTCGAGCGCGTCCCATTGACGATGGTCCGGGTCGGTGGGCGTGGCGTTGGGTCCGCTGACCACCCCTCCAAACTTGGGGGCCACCGCCCGATTGCCACCCATGGGATTATTATTGCGCCCGTTCAGCATCATGGGCGTCTCGAACTGGCGGTCCAGTTGGCTGCCAATGTCGCGCAGACGGTCGCTGGAAAGGATGCTGTCGCGCACCATATTGGCCAGCCGCCCCATGCGCTCCTCGACCACGCTGCGGTTGACGATGATGTCCCCAAAGAGGGTCAGCAATTCATCCAATTTGCGCAGCGGCAGACGCACGCTCAGGTCCGCATCTTGCCGCTCACCGACCACTGGCCCTTCCGCGCTGGCTTCGCCATCGTCATCATCCAGCGA
>JACDGC010000800.1 GCA_013815535.1 Ktedonobacterales bacterium | reverse complement strand
GATCAGAGTTTGCCCCGCATTGCGATTCGGGTATGGTGTCCCATCCGCCTGATAGCCCCGTCCTCCGATTGCGTTGTCGGCGATTGGCGTGGGCCACGATGATGGCGCGTTCACGGATGTGCGGCGCTTCGACGGCGCAAGCTGGAAGAACCGCCGCCCAGACTTCGTAGCCTTGACTTTCCAAGTCAGTCTGTACAAGGTCGAGTACCATTGGGAGGAAGTTAGCAACGTTTTCGATAAGTACCCAAGTGGGCCGTATTCTGGCAATAATCCGAGCAGCTTCCGGCCAGAGGTGGCGGTCATCCTCCGTTCCTCGCTGCTCCCCTGAGAGGGAGAAGGGTTGGCAGGGAATGCCCCCTGCAACCAAGTCGATTTTTCCAAACTCGTTACCTCTTACATGCTTGATGTCTTTCATGCGCTTGACGTTGGGATAGTTTTTCGTCAGGATGGCGCGGCAATGGGGATCGATTTCAACCTGCCCGGCGATCTCAAACCCCGCCTTCTGTATGGCGAGGTCGAGCATGCCCACACCGGAACACAGGGATAATGCTCTTGGTTTCATTGTCTCGTTGTCTCGTCTCTTGTGAGAGTGTTTAGTCCACGTTGCAGCAGGGCCGTGATACGGTCTTGGTCATGTGGTTGCCAGAAATCGACATGGATATTCCGTACTTGTCGTAGGGCACCCAGCCATTGTTGCTGTACCGTCGTGGGGCGATAGCGCGTGCCTTCGCGTTTACACTCCGCGATGATCATGTCCGACCCACGGATCAGCACATCGTCAGGCCACCCCGACTCGGAATGCTTGGATCGCCACGGGTGGTAGCGCATCCAGCCATAGACACGGGCAAGTTCGCGGATCTGTTCTTCGAGTTCTTCTTCCGGCATTTGCTGCCAGAGAAGCAACCGCACATCTTCAATGGTCATGGTCTTAAGAGGCGTTGTCCGTCGCGGCACGTTGTTCCTCCATCAGCCCTACGAGGTCACGGGCAATTGTCTCGGCGCAGAAGTTCAGCACCTCATCGACCGGAATGTGGCTGCGGTCGAGGATGGACAGCAAGGGGTAAATCAAGTTGGCGGGATTGGTGGGGGTCGTCTCCCACTCGGCGGCACGTTTACGCGCCAGTCGTTCGAGGGCCGCACGGGTTTGGTGGGACCACTCACGGGTGGCTGTGTTGTTGCTCATCGTCATACACCTGCTTCCATGTGACAAAAAATTGTCGGGTCCGCTCGTCGGATAGATGTTGGACGGACTCCCCCATCCACGCGCAGAGCAGGAAGTAGGGGACCGCACCGATGCGGAGCGTCACGGGCTGTTCCCGTCGCAGGGCGCGGTCGATGCGTGAGAGGGATTCGTGACTGAGGGTCAACCCGCTCATGTCGTGCAGGTTGCCGTTGGCGAGGGTGCGCCGTTGTGCCTCCTGTGGGCTAATGACGCTGATCTGGCGTGCTGCCTCGCGCAGTGACGGGAGTGCCCGCCAGCGGGCGAAGCAGCGCATGAGGAATGCGCCATCCACCTCCACCATCAATGCGGCCCGTCCGCGCGGCCACGCGCCACCAAGATAGGGGATTGGCGGGGCGTAAGCAAAACTACTCATGGGTATTATCCTTTCCTTTGGGGGACTCTGCCGAAACTAGGACTAATTGACCACGTATCACTCGTATTTCGATTATAGTGATTACGCAGTCAATAGGGGCGCGCTACGAATTACGGATGGCGTTGATCTGATCATCTTCGTTCGCCTCGATTTGATCCCAGAAATCAGCGAACGACCGCAAGTGCTGTTGTTTCATATAGGCTTCGACGTTGACCATCACGAAGCCGTTGCGCTTCGACCAGTTGATGACGCGCAGTTCACACGCCCCTTCGGTGGTTTCGATAGCAGCCATGAACGCCTCCCAGGTGCGCTCTATTTTGCGTCGCACGGCGAAGGTCTTGCGGGCCTCATCGGTGATGCCCTCAGCGGCTACCCACGCCTCCCCACGCTCTTTCGCGGTTTTCGCGGGGGCAGTTGGTGTGGCGGGTTGGGGCGTCGCTTTGGGTTGCCCCGTCGTGTCGGCACGCGACTCGCTATAGGCTTGGGAGAGTGCGGTAAGCAGTTCCCGCGCCGTTGCAAACGTCATATCATGCACATCAGGTTCAGGGCGACCAAGGGCAGCGCACAACTTCCGCATGCTCGAAATCTGCCGATCTGTGGCGAGGGGGCCGCTTTGGGGTGTCGGTGACACTGCTGGCGCGGGTCGCGGTGTAGTGTTCGTTTGAGTGGCGGGTCGCTGCGTGGAGCCTCGGCGTTCGACGGGGCTATCA
>JACDGC010000062.1 GCA_013815535.1 Ktedonobacterales bacterium | reverse complement strand
ACCCTGTTGGTGATGACGACCGGCGTGATGCTGCTGGTGTGGATCGGTGAAGTCATCACCGAGAATGGCATCGGCAACGGCATCTCGCTCATCATCTTCGCCAACATCCTCACCAAGGTGCCTAGCACCCTCTCGCAGATCTTCCTGGGCAATAGCTCGGGCAGCACCAGCGGAAACACCACGGGTGCCAGCGGCGGCTCCATCATCACATTGCTGGTCATCGCGGCGGTGGTAGCGGTGCTCATCTACATCATCGTCTATGTGACGACCGCGCAGCGCCGCATCCCGGTGCAGTACCCTTCGAAACGGGCTCTTGGCGCTGGACGCGCATTGATGGAGACGCGGCAGGCAAGCTACATCCCCATGATGGTCAACCAGGGCGGCATGATCCCGCTGATCTTCGCTCAGTCGCTGCTGCTGTTCCCGGTGATTCTTGCCAGCTATCTCGCAGTTGGCAACAACCCGCTGACGTGGCTGCGCAACTTCTTCCAGATGTTGCAAAAGTGGCTCGATCCGACGGGGTGGATCTATCCGGCGGCGTTCTTCTTGCTCGTTTTTGGCTTCACGTTCTTCTACGCTGAAATCCTTTTCGAGCAACAAAACCTGGCGGATAACCTGCGCAAGCAAGGCGCGTTCGTGGCGGGCGTGCGCCCCGGTGCAGATACCTTCGCTTACCTCAAGAAAGTGATGTATCGCATCGCATTGGGCGGTGCGCTCTTCCTGGGTGCCGTGGCGATCTCGCCCTACATCCTGTCGGCCACGCACCTGGTGCAAAGCAGCACGACAACCAATAATCTGCTCAGCGCGGCCAGCATCATCATCGTGGTGCAGGTGGCCCTGGATACGATGCGACAGATTCAAGCCCAGGCGGTGATGCGCAACTACACCGGCTTCCTCCGCTGAGGAGGGAGGCACCTTCCCGCTTGAAGCTCGCGCGACCCTCGCGGTTTGAGGGTCGCGCGCTATCGTTATGTATGGGGAGCAAGCACACTGCACGGATGGCAGATCCAAATGGTCGCGCGTCAACGGGTGACGCGGCGGCGATTCCGAAAGCACACTTCCGCTCCACAACGACGTGGCGGAACTGAAGCGGCGCATCTGGCGGGCTGTTTCCCAGGTGCGGAAGGGAGATCAGCGGTGAATCTGATTCTGATCGGTGCCCAAGGGTCGGGCAAGGGTACGCAGGCAAGCCTGCTCGTTGAGGAGCTTGGCATTGTCCATCTTTCCAGTGGGGATGTCTTTCGCAACGCGGTCAAGCTGGGCACCCCGGTCGGCCTCGAAGCCAAGGAATATATGGATCGCGGTGCATTCGTGCCCGATCGCATCACCATCCGCCTGATCCTCGATATGCTGGCCCAACCTGAGTACACCCCCGGCGTGGTGCTGGATGGCTTTCCGCGCACGCGCGACCAAGCTCGCGCCCTGGATGAGGCCCTGCCAGAGTTACATCGCGCCATCGACCGCGCCATCTATTTGAATGTGCCACGTGAAACCCTCTTCGAGCGCCTGTCAGGCCGCTTTGTGTGCCGCGATCATCAGCATGTTTTCAATGTCAAGACCAAGCCACCATTGGTGCCTGGTCTCTGTGACATCGACGGCAGCCCCCTCATTCAACGCAGCGACGACACCCCCGCCGTCATCGAGAAACGCCTGCACGATTTCTTTGAGCAGACCATCCCAGTGGTACACTATTATCGTGCCCAAGGCAAGCTTTTGGAAATCGATGGACATCAGCCCATCGAGCGCGTTGGCGCCTTGCTGATCGAAGGCTTGGGTATCACCATCGAAGAGTCCCGCTGAGTCTGGCTGGCTGGAACGTTTCCAGCGTCACATGAAAACGGATACAGGCGAAACGACCATGGCAATTGAACTGAAATCACTCAAACAAATCGAGAAGATGCGCATCGCGGGCGGCCATGTCGCCGAGATTTTGCAGATCCTCAAGGCGGCGGTCAAGCCCGGCATCACCACGGGCGCGCTCGACGCCATCGCGGAGCGCGAGTTGGCGCAGCGCGGGGGCATCTCATGCTTCAAGAATTATGTCATCCATCCCGGCGTGCCCCCCTTTCCCGCCGTCATCTGCACCTCGGTCAATGATGAGGTCGTGCATGGCATCCCCGGCAAGCGCGTCTTGAAGGACGGCGACATCGTGGCGCTCGACTTCGGTGCCCTCTTTGATGGTTGGGTGGGTGATTCCGGTCTGACGGTCGCGGTCGGCGAGATCTCCCCTAAAGCCAAGCATCTGATGGACGTGACCGAACGCGCACTCTACATCGGCATCGAGCAGGCACGCGTTGGCAATCGCCTGCAAGAGATTGGCCGCGCTGTGCAAGAGTTTGTGGAAAGCGAAGGGTGCAGTGTCGTCCGGCACTACACTGGTCACGGTGTCGGCCATAAGATGCACGAAGAGCCATTGGTGCCCAACTACGTCGACCCCGAATTGGCGAACCCCAAGCTCCGCGCTGGGATGGTCTTCGCCATTGAGCCGATGGTGAACGCGGGCGGGGCGGCCACCATGGAGTTGCGCGACCGCTGGACCGTCGCGACGAAGGATCACAGCATGTCGGCTTATTTCGAGCACACGGTGGCCGTGACTGAAGATGGTCCGCGCATCATGACACTGCCGTTCGACCAATCCTAGTCAACACTGCGTGGGAGATTGTTACTATGCGCGATCTTATGAATGACGCTGCGATGCGCGCCATGACCTATCTCGCGGGCGTCGATGAGCGCCATGTTGGGCCGACTGACGCCGCCATCGCCCGCCTGAGCGCGCTGGAATATTCCCTGCCAGATGGCCCGACCGATCCTCAGGCAGTCATCGCTGAACTCGACGACCATGCTGACGCGCTGACAGCGGTAGGGAATCCCCGTTTTTTTGGCTTCGTCATTGGCGCGACGCTGCCCGCCGCCCTCGCGGCATCATGGCTGGCAAACGCCTGGGATCAAAACGCGGGACTCTACACCATCTCGCCCCTGACGGCCACCCTAGAGGTCGTGGCACTTCGCTGGCTGGTGGATGCCCTGGGCCTTCCCTCTGAGACAGGTGCGGGGTTCGTCACCGGCGCGACCATGGCGAACTTCACCGCGCTATGTGCCGCTCGTCATGCCGTGCTGGAACGCGCTGGGTGGGACGTGGAGCGCGATGGCATGTTTGGCGCGCCTGCCGTGACCGTCATCGTCGGCGCGGAGGCCCATCCCACACTCTTTAAGTCGCTTGGCCTGGCGGGTTTTGGGCGCGGGCGCGTCGTGCGCGTTCCGGTGGACAACCAGGGGCGGATGCGCGCCGATGCCTTCCCCGACATCACGGGGCCAACCATCGTCTGCTTGCAAGCGGGCAATGTGAACACGGGGGCCTTCGACCCGGCGGCGCAGATCATTCCGCGCGCGCACGCGGCGGGAGCCTGGGTGCATGTGGATGGAGCCTTTGGCCTGTGGGCCGCTGCGTCGCCCAAGTATCGACATTTGATGGCTGGCTATGCTGAGGGCGATTCTTGGGCGACGGATGCCCATAAATATCTCAATACGCCGTATGATTCCGGGCTGGCTTTCGTGCGCGACGCGGCAACACTGCGGGCGGCGATGGCCATCACCGCTGCCTACCTGCCCACCAGCGAGCATCGTGAGCCGTCGGACTTCACCCCCGAACTCTCGCGGCGGGCGCGCGGTGTCGAGGTGTGGGCGGCGCTGCGCTCGCTCGGACGCAGCGGCATTGCCGAACTGGTGGACCGCACCTGCCAGTGCGCGCAGCAGTTCGCCGAGGGCATGCGGCACGCTGGTTTCGCCGTCATCAATGAGGTCGTGCTCAATCAAGTGCTCGTGCAGTTTGGCACCCCTGAGCAGACCCGCGCCATCATCGCCGCGATTCAAGCAGACGGCACCCTGTGGGCTGGGCCAACCATCTGGCAAGGTCAAACTGCCATGCGCATCAGCATCTCATCGTGGAAGACGACTGCTGCCGATATCGACCGCGCCATCGCGGTGACGCTGCGTATCGCACAGACCCAGATGGGGACGGCCTAACGGGCACCGCGAACGCAGCGTGGCAGATCCCGTTGCCCGCCCAGGCTCCCTGGCATCAGGGTGCCCGGCGTCTCACTATACCAAATGGTGTATCGCTTGCGATTTGTCTATATATGAGATATACTGCTACAGTTGGCTCATACTCTCTCTGTGCGCTGAACCCAATGTGGTCGTACTCAACCATCCACTTCTGGTGGCCTCCCGCCACCCCAAGCTTGCCGCGTGGTGCGTGCAGACAGACTCTGCAAAGAAAGGATCCGAATGCCCAAACGCGATGTCATTGAGGTAGAAGGCACGGTCGTCGAAGCCCTGCCCAACGCGACGTTCATCGTCAAGCTAAACGAAGGCGAACATCAGGTGATGGCGACGCTGGCCGGCAAGATTCGCATGAATTTTGTCCGCATCGTTCCAGGCGACAAAGTGCGCCTGGAACTTTCCCCCTACGACCTCACACGGGGCCGCATTGTTTGGCGCAACCGGAGCTAGTTCGTCGCACCAACGGGAATCTTGGGAAGAAGAGGAATTCACATGAAAGTTCGCGCATCGGTCAAACCGCGCTGCGAAAAGTGCAAAGTCATTCGCCGCGAAGGCGTGGTGATGGTCATCTGCAGCAAGAATCCGAAACACAAGCAGCGCCAGGGCTAATCCTGGCGCATTTGCACGAATGGAGGGACCAGTCTCATGGCCCGCATCGCTGGCATTGAGCTCCCCCGCGAGAAACGGGTCGAGATCGGGTTGACCTACATCTTTGGCATCGGTCTGACGACCAGCCAAAAGGTCTTGGAAGCAACCCATACCGATCCCAATATTCGCGTCAAGGATCTCACCGAAGAACAAGTCAATCGTCTGCGCGAATACATCGACCGCACCGTCAAGGTGGAAGGCGATCTGCGCCGCGAAGTTGACCTCAACATCAAACGGCTGATCGAGATCGGCTGCTACCGTGGCATACGCCATCGTCGCAACCTGCCCGTCCATGGGCAGCGCACGCGCACGAATGCCCGCACCCGCCGTGGCCCGAAAAAGACGGTGGCCGGCAAGAAGAAAGCAACGAAGAAATAACGGAGGCTTGTGCCAGTCATGGCTGAAAAACCCAAGCGTGGCGCACGTCCCCGCCGCAAAGAACGCAAGTCGGTGCCGCAGGGGCAGGCGCACATCCAGGCGACCTTCAACAACACCATCGTCACGCTGACCGACCCCAATGGCAACGTCTTGTCATGGGGCACGGCTGGCGCGGCGGGCTTCAAGGGCTCGCGCAAGAGCACGCCCTATGCTGCTCAGGTGGCTGCCGAGGGTGCCGCGAAAAAAGCGATGGAGCACGGCCTGCGCCGTGTCGAAGTCTATGTGCGTGGCCCTGGTTCGGGGCGTGAAGCGGCCATCCGCTCGCTCTCGACCAGTGGCTTGCAGGTGACGGCCATCGTCGATGTCACACCCATCCCCCACAATGGGTGCCGCCCACCCAAGCGCCGTCGCGTCTAGCGACATCCCTGGGGATCGCCCACACCTCGGCTGCGGTGGTTGGCAATCCCCTTTCCCTGGTTTAGCGATGCCCTCTTGCTCATCTGGCGTCATCCCTTTGGGGCCGCCAGCACCTTCCTGCCGAGCAAGGTGTCCGCGTGTCACAAGCACCTTACGTCATATGAACCAAGTTGGGAGGATAGACCGTTTCATGGCCCGATATACTGGCCCCGTCTGCAAGCTCTGCCGCCGCGAGGGTGTCAAACTCTTCCTTAAGGGCGACCGCTGCATGAGTCCCAAGTGCGCCATCGAGCGCCGCAACACCCGCCCCGGCCAGCATGGTGCCGCCCGTCAGCGCAAGCTCTCGGGCTACGGCATGCAACTGCGCGAAAAGCAAAAGGTGCGCCGCACCTATGGCGTGCTGGAGCGTCAGTTCCTGCGCGAATATAACGAAGCCGCGCGCCGCCCCGGCAAGACCAGCGACAACTTCATCCAGATTCTCGAAACCCGGCTGGATAACGTCGTGTATCGCCTCGGGTTCGGTGATTCGCGTGCCCAGGCGCGCCAATTGGTCAACCATGGCCACTTCAATGTGAATGGCCGCAAGACCGACATCGCCTCGGCGCTGGTCAAGGCCGGTGATGTCATCGCCGTCCGCGATGGCAGCAAAGGGACGGAATATTTCAAGACGCGCGCGCTCATGTTGGCGCAAAAAGCCGTGCCGGGCTGGCTCAGCCTCGACATCCCTGGGCTTTCCGGTCGTGTCATCACCCTGCCCAGCCGTGGGGACGTGGAAGTGCCCTTCGACGAAGCGCTCGTGGTCGAGTACTACCAGCGGTAGTCTCCAGCGGGAAACAAAAGGAGCAGATCTCCGTGCTGCAATTCGATATGAGTCAGCCGCACATCACGGCAATCGATACGACTCTCAACTATGGTCGCTTCATCATCGAGCCACTGGAAGCCGGCTATGGCCGCACGCTGGGGAATTCCCTGCGACGCGTCTTGCTGTCGTCGCTTCCCGGCGCGGCGGTGACCTCCATCAAGATCAATGGCGTCAACCACGAATTTCAGGATGTCGCCCACGTCAAGGAAGACGTCACGGAGATCGTGCTCAACGTCAAGCGCCTGCGCCTGCGCTCCTTCTCGGACAGCCCAGTCGAGATGCATCTGGACGTGATGGGTGAGCAAGAAGTGACGGCGGCGGATATTCAGGCACCCTCTCAGGTGGAGATTGTGACGCCCAATCTGCACATCGCCACCTTGGATAGCGCCGATGCCCGCCTGGGCATGGAGCTGGTCGTCGAAAAGGGCAAGGGCTATCGCCCCGTGGACCCCAACGAAGAGCAGCCCATCGGCCAGATCCCCATTGACGCGATCTTCACCCCCGTCTATAAGGTCAACTACACGGTGGAAAACACCCGCGTTGGCCAGATGACGAACTTCGATCGCATCGTGATGGAGATTTGGACGGATGGCACCGTCGCCCCTGAAGAGGCGTTGCGCCAATCCGCCGACATCTTGGTCAACCATTTCTCACTGATCTCGAACTATCAGGGCATCCCCACCATTCCCGGTGAGGTCGCCCCGACGACGCATAAAACCCTGTCGGATATCCCCATCCCTGCCAGCATCTACGAGACACCCATTGAGGATCTCGACCTGTCGGTGCGTGCGTATAACTGCCTCAAACGCAGCAACATCACGCGCGTCGGCCAGGTGCTGACGATGAGCCAGGACGACTTGTTGGCCGTCCGCAACTTCGGCGAGAAAAGCCTCACCGAACTGCGCGACAAACTGATTGAACGAACTTTCCTGCCGGATGTCGGAACTGGCGACAACGGCATGGATGACGACGACCTGGAGGACTAAGGTGCGACACCGCATCGCTGGCAATCGCATCAACATGCCCGAGCATCGGCGGCGGGCGGCGATTCGCAACATCATTGACGGCCTCATCTTGCATGAGCACGTCACCACCACTGTCGCCCGCGCGAAAGCCGTGCAGGGTGAAGCCGAACGCATGATCGCGCTCGCCATTCGTGGGCGCCAACGTGCGCTTGCGCATGTGCAAGAGATCGTCGGTGACGCCAACCTCGTCCTGCCGTTGCTGGACCTCGCTGGCGAAGCCAATTTCCATCTCGACACCGAAGTGCTCACCAACGAAGAGCGCGCCGCCCTGAAATATCCCAAACCGCCGATCCGGCGCGAGGTGATGGAGCAGAAGCAGCGCGACCTGGCCGACCGCAAGCAACGCCTGTTGAAGCTGGTGAAGAGCGAAGACACCGCCCGTGCCGCGCTCAGCGCCGCCCGCGAGGCCCGCGCCATGGAAGTCAATGCGCGGCGCACCGTCATGCGGCATCTGCCCAACAAGGTGGTCATCACCAAGCTTTTCAGCCCCGAATTCTTCGAGCGGTTCGAGACGCGCAATGGTGGCTACACCCGCATCATCAAAACGGGCCGTCGCCAAGGCGATGCCTCGGAGATGGCGCGGTTGCAGCTTGTCGATTACTTCGGCTAGGGCAGGCGAGGCGTGCGATGCCCATAGCATTGTTGCTGGCGTATGACGGCACCACCCTGCGGGGCTTCCAACGCCAACACCCCGCCTATGAACCAACCGTGCAGGGAGTGCTGGAAGCAGCCTTGCAACGATTATGTGGCACGGAGGTCGCCACAGCGGCAGCGGGCCGCACCGATGCCGGAGTGCATGCGCAGGGACAGGTGATCACCTTCGCCGCGCCGCACCCTGGACGCTTCACGCCAAATGATTGGCAACGGGCGTTGAACGCGCTCTTGCCCAGCAGCATGGCAGTGCGAGCGGTCTGCGAGGCCGCCGAGGGGGTGCATGCACGCTACTCGGCCATCGCACGGGAGTATCGCTATCGGGTCCTCACCGACCCGATTCGTGACCCCTTCCGTGAGCGCTACACCCAGCGAGTACGCTATCCGCTGGATGTGGCAACGATGCAGGCCGTGTGTGATGTCCTGGTTGGTGAACAGGATTTCGCCGCCTTTGGGCACAGTCCGGCGGACCATTCGGGCCGCCCCAAGCACACCACCGTTCGGCACCTCACCCGTGCCACGGCAGTGGCCCACGGCGACGAGATCTGGTGCGATTTCGCGGCAAACGCCTTTCTCACCGGCATGGTTCGGCGGATGATGGGCGTCATCATTCTGGCAGGCTCCGGGCGCATGCGCCCGGCAGACATCTCGGCGATTCTGGCCGCGCGCCAGAGTGACCATACCGGCCCGGCAGCGCCCGCTCGCGGACTCTGCCTGATGCGGGCCATCTATCCGCCCGGCACGTTCACGTGGCCAGCGGAAGCATTCTGAAAAGCAGACGGGGGCGCTATCCCCCCAACGGAGAAGTTCAATGAAAACGTATAGCGCGCGCGCCTCCGAGTTGCAGCCTCGCTGGTATATTTTCGACGCGCAAGATCAAGTGCTGGGTCGCTTCGCCACCCAGGTCGCGCACGTGTTGCGCGGCAAGCATAAACCCACCTACACCCCCAGCATCAATGGCGGCGACTTCGTCATCGTCATCAATGCCGAAAAGATCGCTGTCACTGGCAACCGCTTGGAAGATAAGCTCTATCATCGCCACTCTGGCTACCCCGGTGGTCTCAAGACCGAGACGCTGCGGCAGTCACTCGAAAAGCACCCCGAGCGCCCCATCGAGATCGCGGTCAAGGGCATGCTGCCCCATAACCGCCTCGGTGCCGACATGCTGGCCCGCCTTAAAGTCTACTCTGGCCCCAACCATCCTCATCAGGCACAAATGCCGATCCCTTGGAACGGCCCTATTCCCGAGATGCACGTCGACATCGTGCGTGATGATCCCATCTACACAGGTCGCCAAAGCCGCGCTGAGGATGAGATCGAGTTCGTTGATGCCGCCGATACGGACATCGACACCGACGAAGAAGCAGAGGAAGAGTAATCCATGGTCAAAAAGATTTCCGGCCCCGCCGATTACATTCCTGCCGTAGGTCGCCGCAAGACGGCAGTGGCACGCGTGCGCGTGTTCCCCAATGGCAACGGCAGCATCATCGTCAACGGCAAAGACTCGAATGATTATTTCGCCCGCGAGACACTGGTGGATACGGTGCGCCAGCCCCTGCGCCTGCTGGACGTTGCTGGTGCCTATAACATCACCGTCAAGGTGGTGGGTGGCGGCGTCAGTGGCCAGGCTGGTGCCACACGCCACGCCATCGCTCGTGCCCTGGTCAAGATCGACGAAGCCATGCGTTCGCCGCTACGGCAAGCAGGCTTCCTCACCCGCGACCCCCGCATGAAAGAGCGCAAAAAGTACGGCCTCAAGCGCGCCCGCAAGGCCCCCCAGTACACGAAGCGCTAATCTGAGTGCCGCGTGTGCTTTCCTTGGCAAGAAGGACCTCCCCGATGGACGACATCGGGTGGGTCCTTTTCTTTGGGAGGGGTGCGCTCTATAGGGAAAATCTGCGCCTTCGCATCACCCACCAATTCTTCGCTACAATCCTTTTTGTGACCTACACCACAAGGAGATTTTCATGACGACCCCGACCCACCCGATTCGTGTTGGCGTGCAGTTGCACCCGCAGCACGCGACCTATGCACAATATGCCGATGCCGTGCGCCATGCCGAAGAGGCAGGTGCCGACACCATCTTCAACTGGGACCACTTCTTTCCGCTCTATGGCGACCCACAGGGCAACCACTTCGAGGGCTGGACGCTGCTGACGGCCATGGCCGCCATGACCACGCGCGCCGAGGTCGGCTGCCTGGTGACGTGCAACAGCTATCGCAACGCCGCCCTGTTGGCCGACATGGCCAAAACCGTGGACCACGTCAGCAATGGCCGCCTGATCCTCGGCCTGGGCGCGGGCTGGTTCGAGCGCGACTACACGGAATATGGCTATGACTTCGGCACGCCGGGCAGCCGCCTGAGCGCGCTGGAAGCGTCGCTGAAAACCATCAAGGAGCGGTGGGAAAAAGATGTGCCACGCCCGGTGCGCTACCCCATCCCCATCCTCATCGGTGGCGGCGGCGAAAAGGTGACGCTCCGCATCACCGCGCAATATGCCGACATCTGGCACGGCTTTGGCAGCCCCGACACCTTCAAAAGTAAGGTGGCCATCCTCAACGAATGGTGCGACAAGGTGGGCCGCAACCCCGCCGACATCGAACACTCCGTCTCACCCAGCGGCGAACTGACCCAGACCTTGTTGGATGACTATGTGTCTGCGGGTGCAACACACATCATTCTGGGCGTCGGCTACAGCACTGACAAAGCGACCGACCCCTGGAACTACGACGGCCAGCAAAAGCTGCTCGACTGGCGCGCCGCGCGCTAGCCGACTGATTAACATTATGTGGGCAATTGTGCAAGCGCTTCCTGCACAATTGCCCACGTCATTATATGGTACTCACGATTCGCCAGCATAGTGCCAATGTACGCTATAATTATCCGAACGCTTGCAGCAGACTATCCCACTACCTGCCAATTTCCCCAAACCATAAAGGAACAGCAAAAGAAAGAGGAACGTGATGTCCCAAGAGTTGACGTTTCAAGGGTACGGTGCATTCTTGCAAGAGATCAAAGCGCGCATCCAACAAGCCCAACAGCGTGCGGTGCTAGCCGTCAATCAAGAGTTGGTCACGCT
>JACDGC010000799.1 GCA_013815535.1 Ktedonobacterales bacterium | reverse complement strand
GGCCCCGCTGGCCTGACGGCAGCGTACTACCTCACCCTCAAGGGCCACAGCGTCAAGGTCATGGACATGATGCCCCAGGTCGGCGGCATGACGCGCTATGGCATCCCCGAATATCGCTACCAGAAGGATATGCTGGATGACGAAGTCGAGGGCCTGTGGCGCCTGGGTGCCGAGTTTCAGGGCAATGTGAAGCTGGGCCGCGATTTCACGCTGGATGATCTCTTCGCGGCGGGTTACGACGCGGTCTATATCGCCATCGGCGCGTGGACCTCGAACCCCATCACCTTCGTCGACAACTCCGAGGCTGACCCCGAAACGTCGCCGGGCCTGATCAACGCCATCTCGTACCTGATGGATTAGACGCAGGGCTACGCGGTGCCGGTGGACCCCGACACCGAGGTCGTGGTGCTGGGCGGCGGATTCACCACCTTTGACTGCACGCGCACCTCGCTGCGGCTGGGTGCCAAGACGCACACGGCCTATCGCCGTGGCCGCAAAGAGATGAGCGCCACCGTCGAGGAGGTGGAGGACGGCGAGGCCGAGGGCACCGATCTGCGCCTCTTCTCCGCGCCGACCAAACTCATCTACGACGATAACAAGAAGCTGACCGGCATCGAATTCCTCAAGATGAAGCTCGGCGAGCCGGATGCCTCGGGTCGCCGCCGCCCCGTCCCTGATCCGGGCACGGAATATACCATCAATTGCGACACCGTCATCCCGGCCTTCGGCCAGTCGCCGGATGTGTCGTACTTCCCCACCCACGTGCAGGGCGTCAAGACCAGCAAGTGGAAGACAGTCGTCACCGATCCCTGGAACTTCATGACGGATCGTCCCGGCGTCTTCTCGGGCGGCGACTGCCAGATGGGCGCGAAAACGGTTATCGAGTGCGTGGCGCAGGGCAAGCTGGGCGCGCGTTCCATCGACGCCTACCTCAAGGGCGAAGATATGGCCACCGTCAGCAAGCGCATCGAGGCCGAGGAGCGCAAGCCCGACCTGATCTCCATCGTCCCCTACAAACCCGTCGAACCCAAGGTGAAGATGCCGATGCTGCCCTATGAGGACCGCAAGCGCAACTTCAAGCTGATCGAGATGGGCTACACGCCGGAGCAAGCTCAGCGCGAGGCGGCCCGCTGCCTGCAATGCGCCTGCCCGGCAGCCGGACAGTGCGACCTGCAAATGTATGGCATCGAGTTCGGCCTGACGGACAATCGCTTCCATGATGGCGAGGTGCAAGACTTCCACGACTATGAGGTGGATATCTCGCATTCCTTCATCTTGCGCGACCCGAACAAGTGCATCAACTGCACGCAGTGCGTGCGCGTGTGCCACGACGTGATCGGCCCGAACTGCTACGGCATGTTTGGCAAAGGCTTCGACACCATCGTTTCGACGCCCTTCAACGTCAGTCTCAGTGAGACGGACTGCGTCTCGTGCGGCGCGTGCGTGCAGGTCTGCCCGACCGGCTCGCTGATGATGGCCGAACGCGAACTGGTGAAGTACGACTTCGCGCTGGACCGCTGCATCTTTTGCGGCGATTGTGTGGAGGTCTGCCCCCACGGCGCGCTGGGCGAGACCCCGAATTTCGAGCTGTCGTTCTTCAACCGCGTCGGCAAGGGAGTCAACCTGCACATGGACGACCTCGCCCGCGCCCCCGAGTATCTGGTGGACCAGCGTGTGCCGCGCCGCCCCGGCGACGTGCCGATGGGCACCAACCCGCTCATCCGCCCGTTGCCCGCCCGTCGCATCCGCGAGTGAGATTGACGGCGACCAGTACAAAAACGTGAGGGGTGAGCGTTATTGCTTACCCCTCGCATTTTTGTCGCGTCTCACCTTTCTGTTGTCACCCTGCGTCTGCACTCTTACATCATATGACGATGGCACCTGCCATGCGATAGCATCCCAATCTCAGGCATAGTGAAAAGCCATTGGGCAATCGTGAGCGTGCGAGCTCGCGCAAGAGGGCAATCAGAAAGGATGCTGCAATCATCATGCAAGTCATTAATCAAACGCGCGGCTGCACCCTGGCGGAAAATGGGTGGCAGGCGACGAATCCCCTGACGCGGATGGTGGGGCTGCTGGGCAAGCGACAGATGCCAGAGGGTGGCGCATTGATCTTGCGCCCCTGCTCGGGCATCCATATGTTGGGAATGCGCTTCGCCATCGACGCGCTCTATCTGGATGGGCGTGGGCAGGTGGTGCGCGCGGTGCGGCATTTGGCCCCGTGGCGCATTGGACCCCTGGACCCCACCACCGAATGCATCATCGAGATGCCCGTGGGCACCATTGACGCCAGTGGCACAGTCGAGG
>JACDGC010000061.1:2945-11131 GCA_013815535.1 Ktedonobacterales bacterium | reverse complement strand
ACCCTGCATGGCGCTATTGAGACCGCCGATTCCCCCCACGATGTGCTCTATTCCCTGCTCGATACACTCTGTTATGCGGCCTAAAAATGCCAAAGTCGAATCAAAAGTTGATTGAGACCCACCCTCCGCTGGCGAGGTGTCAATGGCACTGGAGACGCTCAAGCACCGCGGCTACGTGATTGCTCCGGAAACCGTCGCCCAATTGAGTCCCTATGTGACTCGCACCTGGCGACGATTTGGCGAGTATACGGTCGACATGGATCAGATCCCACCCCCGTTGGAATCTCTCGCCGAGATTTTTGCCCCGGCTGAAGCGGCGGTAACGCTTAATAAACGTGAATACGGCTAAGAAGCGAGGCCTAGGCGAATCTCACGACTCATCGATGGCTTAGCGGGTTGGAGACAGTAAGCAATCAATCCGCCAATCAGCTTCACCAGAAAACTGGTTGGGCTGCGATGGCGGGAGTGTTCGATTTGGCTGATATTCTTGAGTTGATCATGGATGGACTCGATGACGGCACGTTTGCGAATCAAGACTTTGTCCAGAAGCGGTCTCAAGGCGTTGGTCATGTTCTTCCGTAGGCGGGTGAGCAACTGCAGATGGTGGTGTTGCCATGACTGCTCAGCCAACTCATGCGAGATGTATCCTTTGCCGCCAATGAGTTTGCCAAAAAGCCGCTGACACAGTGCTGGGACGACGGTCATCGACATTGCCCGGAGTGAGGCAGAATGAAAGGATCTCGCCCCGGTCGTTGACCACCACATGCAACTTGAAGCCGAAAAACCAGCCAGTGGAGGTTTTGCCACGTTGGGCCAGTCCCGCAAACACCCGATGGCTCCTGATACGGGCATTCTTACAGGCCATCAGAGGAGTCGAGTCAATAAAACTGATGCACGTGCACATGCCGAGTTTGGTATGCAAATATGCGGTCAAAGGAACCAAGTAGTCTGGCATCACCTCGACTATTCGTGAGTAGCTTAGCAGATGCGGGAATTCCTGACCCAGAGCCGTCTGGACATACTTCTGATAGTAGTGCTTGAACGTTCGATAGCAGGATTGCTGAAAATGGATGAGAATAGTTATAATTTCACTGGGATGCATTTCGCTTGCATGATGCCGTCGTTTGCGCCCATTGCTGATCAAGCTCTGCTCCCACGGTTGGCCGTGAGCCTGCCAAAAATCATCGACATCACAAATAAGATCGAGTATGCTCATGTGGTGACCTCCTTGAGAATAGGCTGTATTTGACTTTCAGCTATTCTACCAGGAGGTCTCCATCGCCGAACTCACGTATTTTAACATAGATGGCACGCAATGCCTTGTTGCTCAACCGTCGTGGCAGTGAGGGAAACATCCCTAGCCTTTTGTCCCCTTGCTTGTCTTGTTCTGCTGTTTCACCTTAGATATTAAGCATAAGCTCATCCGTTTAAGTGATAGCGGGTGTGCCCTGCAATCATCCATGTTAGGAGATTAACTCGTGTATGCCGAGCAATCATAAGCGGCTCGTAGGTAGACTCTGCCTCGCCATGATTTTGGCCGCATGGGGTCTTGTGGCCCAACAGCAGAAGGTCCAGGCGAAACAGCATGCTGAGGATTATAGCCTCACGCTTACCGCTAAAACACCTACCACCACCCAATATGGATTTAAAACTTCTGGTTTTGTTGTTGTCTTTGATCATCCAACCAACAACCCTATCAATGGCTATGGGGTAGGGTTGAGCATAGATAATGGACCCGCCAATCACGGACCAAGTGACGGGGGAGGGGTCATTAGCCCAACGGAACTGCAGATCACTTACGATGGATTTGCCGGGCTGAGTGCTGGCACACATACCATCCAAGCGCAGTATACGATTCCCGGTAGCTCAACGGTGGTGAGCAGCAACGCGGTGAGCATCACTGTCAGCAAAGGTGATGTATACGTGAGGTGCAGTATTCTTACTGTCGCCACCACGTTTTTGCCGGGGCAGTCCATGACCCTCGGTTTTGAGGTCTCTTCCAAGGTCAGCGGAGCACCGGTTGATTGGCAGCAAGGGACTTTCATTGTCACGTTCAATGGGCCGACAACCGCCACCCATGCCAGCTTGAAGGCGAACACGAATGAACAGGTAACGGTGAATGTGCCGACCACGCCTGGGCAATACCAGGTCATCTGTTCTTACGGTGGTTCGCCAAACTTCAATGCTGCTGATGGCTCTGTGCTTATTGCCGATGTTGGGCAGGGCCATGCAACAGGACCCATCCGTCTCTATTCGAATCCCTCGACCGTGCAACCTGGTCAAGCAGCCACCTGGTATGTTGTGATTCCCCCCGGCCCTGGTCTGCCGACGCCAACGGGAACCTTCAGAATCAGTTGGGGATTTAAGTCGACAAATCCCGTACACGTATCCCCCGCAGGAGACGGCACGATCCCGTTCACGTTTACTGGCGATGGGTACCACGTTATTGAAGTTTTTTATGCCGGTGATGCTAATTACAAGCCTGAGTATGTCGATTTTACGCAGACGAATCCCCCCATCCCTAGCAACAGCGGAGGCGGGGGCCAGCCAGTTCCGAGCGCGCCAGCAGGCGGAACTGGAACGGCGACACCGGGCACTCCTGCGCCAACACCCGTAGTCGGCACGCCGATGCCCACAGAGCCAGCCACGGCGACCACGCCCATTGCGAGTGCGGAGCCTGGCGCAACAAAGCACACCACGACTGACTCAGGCACCGGTACGATGCCCATCGTGTTAGGGTCATTGGGTTTGTTGGTGCTTGCTGGTGGCGGCGGCATGCTGCTCTGGCGACGCCGGACCGTCCCGACATCGGTGAGCGCATCCGAGCATGCCTCGCCCCAAGAGCCGGGGGAACTCGATGACACGGTTCCCCTAACGCGCCAGACACCTCCAGGTGATATCGCGTAATGCGAAGCAGGTATCCGTCACTCGCTCGCCGTTCCCGCCGCTGGTGTGGGGCGACGGCGGCGCGTGGTGGCACGCTGGGCGGCCAGCTTAGCCTGTATGCGCGGCACTGCTGTGAGCACAGAAATGGTGGCATAGGCCCGCCCCGCGCTCGTTGATCAGACCGTGCGAAAGCCCAGGACGCGCCGCACGTTACGGCGTGGGCATCGTTGCTCGCCACAGCCATGGTGTGATCTCCCTTGCTCGAATGGACGATGCTTCAAGGCCGACCATAACGGCTGAGCTGTCAAGGGGATACACAATGACGCGAGAGGGCGCATCGGGGCATCCTGCCCGAACGCGCCCTCCACACAGAGAGAGACTGGGAAAGGGGCGGTATCATCCGAAGCTGGCGAGCCAAATACTGACACCCCGCGCGAATATCTCTAGCAGGGGAATGATGAAGACCCTATGCCCGGTCGCCAGCAGGGGGCAGGCACGCCCAAAGCTCCCGGCGAGACCGAGGCGCTACATACCGATCCCCAGCCAAATGCATCGGGGAACTAGCTTTCTTTGGGCTGGCGCAGTGTCTCCAGCGTGATGGCCCAGCGATGCAGCTCATCCAGCATCGTTGTGGCGGAGCGTTCCATCTGCTCAGTTGCGTTGAAGTGCTTCTCTTCGTCGATATACTGTGCCACGAAAGGAATGGCTACGCTATCGGGCAGCGGCACCATATTCAGCGTGGTGATGCCGTTAGCTGCGCTAGCCGAGCTACTTTGCACTATGTGACAGCTTCCATCCCTTTAGGCCAACGAGTCGTTTCGTCTGTATCTGATCCCATGGCTCCTTCCATCATGACCACCCTCACAGGCCAGCTGTATCCGCGCATCCGCGCCCATAAGAGGCGGTCTGTAGGAGCTTTGTCCTATCCTTGTTCAGCCTCTCATCCGCTTGCTATGCTTCTTGAGGAACGTGATTGCGGTAGCGCAACCACTCAACGAGAAAGAAGTATGTGTGTGAATCGTGTGAAGGTCGGCGAACTCGCGCGCCCGTTTTCCGTAACGGCGCTTGATGGGTCACTTGTTGATTTAGCGACCGTGAAGGGCCACCCCACCTTGGTGAACCTCTTTCGTTATACGGGGTGTCCCTTATGTTCGTTGAACTATTGGTACCTCATCCAACGATATCCGGTGTGGCATGCCCAAGGATTGCAGGTCCTCACCATCTTTGATTCTTCCCCTGCTGACGTGCAGACCTTCGTGGCGAAACATGGCATGCCGTTTCCGGTGATTGCCGACCCAGAGCAGGCCCTCTACCGCTTGTATGGTTCACAGACCTCGTGGTGGGGTTTCTGGTGGGGATTTGTGCGCCGATGGCGAAATTATGCCGAAGCGCGACAGCGCGGGCTGGCTCAGTCCGCGGTCAATGGTACCATCAATCGGATGCCCGCGCAATTTCTCCTGACGCCCGAGCTCGTCGTTGCCCGCGCGTACTATGGCCAAGATTTCGGTGATTTTTTGCCCGCCGCGCACATCGAACAGTGGCTTGCCCGCTATTCTGAAGCGGGAGCAACGGTGTCGCATTCCGACACGATGTTCGTGAGCTAAGCGGCATCTGTCGCTGAGGTCTTTGGCCAGCGCGTGTTGCCATGTTTTGGCGCACCTCGCTCGCATGCAGGCAGCCATTCCAGCGGAGATCGGTGCAAGCGCAGCCTTCCCGCCCACCTTACGAAGCAAACTCGGCCACACAACATGATCGAGAGGGTAACATTCGCGTTAAGGATAAGGAAACCACTAATGGACAACGTCGCGTCATCGTTTAGCCCGTCGCAGCTGGCCGAGTTACAGGCGGCAGGGTAGTGCCCCGACGCCTGGGCACACTGGTTGTGGGCATCCTGGTGGCAAGCGGCCACCGGATACGATCTGACCCATTTCTCGATTGAATGGGAAGCGCATACCGTGCAATGTCCGCAAGGCAAGTGGAGTTCAATCTGGACGCCGGCCCAGGATGGGAAAAATCGAGACGTGATGAAGGTCAAGTTTGCCCAGAGCGACTGCAAACGGTGTCCGCACCGCCAAGACTGCACGGGCCACACCCGCCGCACCCTCACCCTTCGCCCACAGGACCAGATGGCGGCATTCCTGGCAGCACGCCAAAACGAGCGTACTGGACAATATCGTGCACTGTATCGACAGCGTGCGGGTATCGAAGGCACGCATTCGCAGGCCACGCGCACAATGGGCCTGCGCCGTTCGCGCTCCATCGGGCAGCGAAAAACGCACCTCGCTCATGTCGCCACCGCGACCGCGCTCAATCTGCTGCGCCTGGATGCTTGGACACGAGGCGAGGTGCCCAGACAAACGCCGGTCTCCCCGCTCCGTGCGGCCTTTGCATTCGCTGCCTAGCTGCTGTATGCGAATTCGCCAGCACTATCGAAGATGCGGAAGAACCACGAAACCGTTTCAACTCCAGATGGAGTTGAAACGGTTTAGGGACACCCAAGCATAAAATCGGAAGCTCGGGTTGCAATCGAGGCCATGGCCTTTGACCTGCAACCCGAGCTTCCGATTGGGGCATTCATTTTGCAACGGTCTGAGCAAGAAAGCAGTATTCGCATATCAGTTCACGGAGGGAAGGTGTTCTCTGGGTTCTTCCCGACTGCTCAGGAGGTCATCGTCGTGATTCCTTGAGCTTTGACATGTGTGCTAACATCGGCAACGAAGAGGACGATGCCCGTAAGAAGCTGCCAGAGAAGGATCGTGTACACCGAGGCGCGCTCAGGAATGCCAGACGGAATACGACCAATCGTGGGAAAGAGTATGCACACACACGATGCCGATGAAGCCGAGGACGATGCTTATTCTGCCGAACCAGCGTGGCGTCTTGAGGCGGCACCATTGGAAACCCGTCACGATTGCGAGCGTGTTTCCCGCTGGAATTGCCATAAAAGCTCCGAGGAAGTGGAAGGCGACGGTGCCGTTTTCGGTTGCGGCAACAGACCCGTGAAATATCCCAACAAGCATGATGCCGACGCTGTAGATCAGCGCGAGGGGAGATAGCCCCTATTTCTAGGAGGGAATCACCCCGATGTGTTGCAACAATTGCAGTAAGCTTATCCAGATATAGCAACGCAAGCTCAGGGAACGCCGAGTTACGGTTTGCGTGGTGTTCCTTGTGCATAGAGCAGGACGCGGTTCCAATAGGGAACCGCGCTGCCAAGAAACACCAGGATTCCCAGTAGGGCCAGCCCGGCGACAAGCGCTTGTGCGTGCGCCAACTGTGCCACATCATAGAGCGCCCATGCGCCCAAACTCAGCACGATGAATGTAAGCAGGTAGACTGTGCGAATCCTTGCGGCGGGAGCGAGGATGCGTCGGATGTCGCGATTCTCGGCGGCAAAGCGGCGCGATTGGAGCGTAGTGACGATTTGTGACGCGCCCCCCACCAGAAACAGGAGCGCAATCGTCAACAACCACAGGCGGAGGTCATGGTAGGCAAAATGGGTGACAAACAGTTCACTAGCCAGATACGCAAAGGGCACCACGGAATCCAGCAGGGTCGGCACCCAGACAAACGCTGAGACCATCATGACATATTCGTTCCACACCGCGAGGATGACCACGAACGTCGCGATAGATAAAAGCCAATCGGTCGCCGTAAACTGGGGATAGTTTGACTCGACCCGAATGACGAGGGCCGACAGCGCCACGCCCTGGATGATGCTGGTCAAGGTCAAATACGCGGGAGTGAACTGATTTTTGAGGCGTTGTGAGACCTGTTCGGGCGTCGTTTGGGAATCCACAGATCGATCCTTTCTCAGGAAAAACAGGAAGCGACCGAGCATAGCAGGATGCCACGGCAGCGGTATCCTGCTATGCTGATCCAATGCTGGCCGCGTCGGCGAGGTCAGCATTGGAGGCCACCACCGCGAAGGTGTTCATGTTCAGGCCGATGCTAGGCATGGGAGTGTTCAGCGAGGAATGGCAGGATGGCAGCGGCGACTTGTTGCGGGTACTGCGCGTGGGGGTAGTGGCCCGCGTTCTCGATCATCTCGTACCGACCCAGTCCCGCTGGGAGCAGGCCAACGATCGCGGCGGCCTCAGCCTCGGGATCCGGGAAGTCCGAATCATTGCGGCCCATGATGACCAGCGCTGGGCACCGGACATTGGCCAGCTGCGCGGCGGCGTCCACCGGCTTCGAGCCAAACATCTTCTGGGCCGCCTGTATTCGGCCAGGTTCACGCAGGTTCGCCTGTAGCGCACTCAGCCAAGTGTCCCAGTCGGCTGGCTTGCGCCCTGGGTATGCCACGTCGAGATATTTCGACCAGATCGTGATGCGTCCGGTGAGGATGAACTCCCCCAGCAGGAGCGTACCGCGGCGGTAATGGGCGTTGCGCAGCAGCGCAGCGATGCTGATTTTCGGTGGGCGGGTGAACGGGTCGATCTCCACGATCGTGCTCACCAGCTCGGGGTTCGTCGCGGCCGCGATGGTCGCGGCTCCGCCCGAGAACGACTGGCCCACAATCATCGCTGGGCTGCCCAACTTGCGGATAACCGCCAGTAGATCGCCAGCGGTGTCGGTGCGGCTGTAGGAGTCCCAATCGGTGCTGGACTCACCGTGTCCCCGTAGGTCGACGCTGGCAACGCGATAGCCGGCACGAGCGATCAGCGGGGCGAGGAAGCGGTAGGAGCTGCGGGTGTCAGCCACGCCGGGGGACAACACGACCAGCGGGCCCTGCCCGATGAGATCGTAGGCGATGCGGCCGCCGGCGATGTCCACATACGCGGTTTGGTTCGTGAGATTGTTCACCGATATTGCTTTTTCTTTCTAGGTGAAGCGTCCGAACGTTCGGACGTTTATGGCGGAAAAAAGTTGGCAAGTTAGATGATGGTTGCTTGCTTTGGGACGGCGATGGGGTGGGTGAAGAAGATGCCGAAGCAGACTTCGAGCACTTGCTCAACTTTTATTTCAAGGCTAACGGGTCCGAAGGCCGTTTGATCGACGATCGCGCGACCGATCAGGCCGATGATCATGGTGACCAGGGCGGCACCGGGAATCTGGCGCACCGGATAGCCAGCGGCGCGTAGATCGCTCAGCAGATTGAGCATGGCTTGGGTGGAGGAGTGGGTATTGCTGGCTAGTTGGTCCGCCGCAGTTTGTCGGCTCAGTTGCTGCTGGATGCGCAGGAAGCAGAAGGCGTACTCGCGCGTGAAGGACATGCCCCAGGCGATAAAGGCGCGACAAACGGAGGCCAGACGCTGTAAGGGGTCCTGGTTGACGTGCAAGAAGGCGCGACCCACAGC
>JACDGC010000061.1:0-2935 GCA_013815535.1 Ktedonobacterales bacterium | reverse complement strand
GCTTCCTCTTCGTCGCGCAGGAGCTGGGAGAGCAAGGCTTCCGCGACCTCCTCTTTGCTGCGGAAGTATGTGTAGAGGCTGGCCTTTGATTTGAAGCCAGCAGCTCGGCGGATATCGTCGATGGATGTGCCGTCGTAGCCACGTTCGCTAAACAGTTGTAACGCAACGTTCATGATCAGTTCACGCCCGCGTGTTTCCCTTGTGTTGGTTCTTGGTATCATTTCTCTTGCCCATATATCCGAACGTTCGTACATTGACGATTATACGTATGGGAGCGTGGCTTGTCAAGGGAGAAGCGCACCTTCTGCGATACGCGCGAAAACCCGCCAGAGCAAGAGCCACCAGCACGATGACGAGAATAGAGGGAATGGCTACTCCCTTTGTGGCTGCGTCCCTTCTTTTACTTGCGTTAGGCTCCTGCTGCTGCTCAACTATAGATTGAATCCCCATATTGATTTTGCGAAAGAAGTACCCACTCTTCAACTCATAATTCCGATTTATACTCCATCTGTACATTCTTACCAAATGTTCGGTTTCAACCCACTAATCCGGAAAGCAATAATTTTGAAAATTACATCCTTGTCGCAGCACGGGTTAGATGAGTTGGAGTCAGAGAGAGGGAGGAAAGGATGTAAGGTCATCGACGCAGTGCGGTGATCCCGCTGCTGTATGCGTGCAGGAGGACGTGATACCACCAAGAGGGTGTGAAGACGCTTCATCAAGGTGACGGGGGGGACCGCAGCATGCGCATTTTTATCAGCTATAGCCATCAAGATTGGTCCATCTGTGCCTATTTTCTCAAGCGGGTGCGGAGCGAGGGGAAACGTATGACAACCTTCCTGCACCAAGCCATGAAGGATGTTGGGGAGATCACCTTTTGGGTGGATCGCGAAGCCTTGAAGGGTGGGGTAGCGTGGCGTGAAGAGATTTGCGAAGCGATTAGTGCTTGCGATATCATGCTGCTTTTCGTGCGGCGTGAAGTCACCACGGATGTCGCCATCGAAATGGGGATGGCGCTGGGATTGCAGAAAATCATCGTGTCGGTCGTGTGGGAAGGCATCTATAATCGTGAAGGCCAGTCCATGTTTGGGAGCAGCTTTCGTGATCTCGAAGCGCAATTGGCCCCATACCAGTTGCGCGATATTGAGGCGATGCGCTGGCGTGATACCGAGGCGCTACCAATTCTTGAACTCCTTGTCGAGCATGTGCGTGCGTTTTATGGCTACTAAAAGATGAGCGCATCTGCACGCGCGGGATCTCAGCCCATTGCCACCAATATCTGCGTCTTGGCCACTGCACGCTTAATCTGGAAGAGGAAGGCACGGCATATTCTCCAGCCACCTGTTTTGCTGGAGGGTGAGGTAGTGATAGAGGGTGGTCCGTCCGATGCCCAGCGTAGTGCAAACCTCGGTGATCCCCGTCCCGGCTTGGTGGAGTTGGTGGGCCATCTGGGCCTTCTTGGGGGGACGACCGCCCTGGTGGCCACGGGCGCGTGCCGCCGCAAGGCCCGCGCCGCGTTGGTGCGTTCGCGGATGAGGTCGCGTTCGAATTCGGCCAGCGCCCCGAAGACGTGGAAGATGAGGATGAGCTTGCCGCCGGGCGAGGTGGTGTCGATGCCCTTGGTGAAGGAGCGGAAGCCGATCCCCGGCTTTCCAGGTGCACGACGGTCTCGATGAGGTGCTGCAACGAACGCCCAATCGGTCGAGCTTCCAGACGACGAGGCTATCGCCAGCACGGCCATAGGCGAGGGCTTCCGCGAGGCCCGGACGGTCGGCCTTGGCCCAGCTGATGGTATCGGTAAAGATGCGTTCACCGCTGAAGATGTTTGCGCTAGCGCGGCCAACCTTTTGACACAACGCGGTCAAACATTCTGGCAATCCGCACGATCCCCTTGATAGCTGGTTCGTAAATGCCGAATCCCTTAATAATGAGTACGTCATCAGGTTGCTGGATGGCCTCGGCGACTTTGCGCCACTGCTTCATCTCGATGTAGACGAGCACCTGGGTCGGGGTTTGTTCGGGGTTCGGCAGCCCGCGCGGCAGTTCGGGAATTTTTGGGTGGGCATGCTGGTCATCACGAATTGATCTTTTTCGATGACCGCGCCAGGTCGTCCGACCAAGGTGACTTTTATGGTGGTGCTTTCTCCAGCTTGCTGGATAGCGGCGTCGATGAGCGCCTGGCGTTCGGCTCATATGGCCTGGCCGTGCGATCCTGACGAAAGAGTCAGTCGTACCATATACAGACGAAACACCTCGTTGACAAAAGCGTTAGGATCAAGAGTGGAGAGGTCACTGGTGCAGCTAGCCAGTGAACAGGACCGCAGAACCCTGGTACCACATTGGAGCTTTACTCCTCATAGTTAATTGGGGGATGGCATGCTCTCCTTCATACGTGTTTGAAAGCCAAATGCACACTTCTCGTCGGTATTTGGGCAAGTGCCCTCCACAGTTTCCTGACCTCTCCTCCTTCTGCTGTCGGAGGTGCCTCAATGCCTCAGCCACCTGCTCCGCTATTCAGCGAAGAATCGATCTACATTGGCATCGATATCGGCAAAGCGAAACACATTGCTGGGTTCGTTTCAGTCACTCTTTTGGAACGCCATCAACGCTTTGAGAGCTGTCCTACCTTCACCTTCAGCCAATCCCGCGAAGGCTTTCATGCCTTACTTGAACGGATTCGGTCGCTGGCACAGCTGGAACATTGTTTTGTCCTGATGGAGCAAACGGGACACTCCCACAAGCTGCTGGAACAATTCCTCGTCGAACTGGATCTCCCCGTCTACGTCATGCATGTCCAGCGCCGCCCCGTGGGACTCATCAAAACCGACAAGCGGGATGCGTTGGTGCGCGTCTTTGGCGCGACGGCCGACGGCCAGTTCGTTGAACACGCTGTCTGGTGGAGCTATGCCCGCCTGCATCCCACTCACGTCTTTCC
>JACDGC010000798.1 GCA_013815535.1 Ktedonobacterales bacterium | reverse complement strand
CGCTGGGGTAGCACCTTGCGGTGATAGCGCGCGATGCAGGCAACCTCGGCCCGCTCCGCCTCCGAGAGCCCTGGGAGATCCGCTTGGATGATCAGCCGCTGGCTCGCTTTGTGATGGCCCTGGTACGCTACTAAGATGCCTGCGTCATGGAGCAAGGCTGCCCGATGCAGTAACCGCGCCTCGGCTTCGCCAAAGCCGTGTAGGGGCCAGGTGATGGCGAATAATTCCCCCGCGAGATCGGCCACGTGGCGCGCGTGAGCCAGATCGTCCACGGCGATGCCACCCATGCTGAAGGCTAATTCATGGTCGATGAGTCGATGGTCATTTCCCTCGTTTTTCATGATGAGGACTCCTCGGTACGTGGCTGGGTGGCTGCCGAGGATGGCAGCTGCGCCAGCGCGATGACAGCGTGGTCGAGCGGGGCCAATGCAGCGCTCGCGATCAGTGTTTGCCAAATGGCCAATGTGCGGGTATGGTGGGCGTCGCGTTCGGCGGCGGTGATGCTGAGCAAGCTTTCCAAGCTGGTGCGCTGGCGCTGGGCCCGCGCCCGCTTCGCCTCGTTGCCACGCCGTTTGCGCCCACTCTGCATGGGAAAGAGTGTCGCCTCGATGGAGGCGAAGAGCACATCGCTGTCGTGCAACTCGCCCAGCGCGTCTTGGATCGACTTCAGCGCTGGCACGCATGCCAGGGCATCAGCGGGCAGCACATTGGCGAAGGCGTCGATGCCATAGCGTAAGCGTTTGATGGCAATGCGCATCTGGTGGTGCTCGTGGGGCCGATCTGCCTGGGGTAAGAAGCGCGCCCACACCCGCACGGTCGCCAATTGCGCGGCCAAGGTTTCGCTGGCGGCCAAGGCAAAGGGCATGTCCGGGCGCAACGTGCGCGCGGCGATCACATCCGTCATGGCAATAAGGCTCCTTCTTCGGGGGCACCACTCGGCGGATGCGCCACGCCCAAGGTGATGCGGCGCTCGGGTGGCAGCCGCAGGTCGGCCACATCGGCGCGCAGCCCGCGCACCGCCGTCCCCGTGAGGGCCTGCCGCAGATGCTTGCGCGCGGTGCGTCGTGCCTGCAACTGCGCTTTGACCAAGAGCCGCAGCCCTGGCATCAGTTCAGGGTCGCTCGCTTGCAGGCGCGGTTCGAGCGTTGCCAGGGCGACATCCGCGTCGCGCACATCACCCAAGGCGCGGGCCATGCGCTTGATGCCGCGCAAGGTCTTGCGCAGCGGGGCCGCCGCGAAGCACGGGACGAAGAATTCCAACATGGTGCGTGCGCGCCGGGCGGTCACGCGCATGTCATGCACGGCATCCACATCGCCTGCCAACACCGCTTCGCGATGGTGCAACATCTCGGTCACCAACGCATCGATCTGGACCCAGGCGACATCCGTCGTGGCTTGCAGCGCCAGTGGGATGTCATCTGGTGCCGCGTGGCCGTGCTTCTGGTGGCCAACACTGAGGCTGTGCAGGGGCGTGGTGGCATCGACGAAGGGCGCCTGGTCGATGCCCGCGCGGGCGCCCGCCAGCCAATCATCACCCGCGCGCGCGACTGCCAACACGATGCCTTCGCGAATGCCCGCTGGGCTGATCGTCATCCCCGAAAGGCGCAGGCGATCCAGCAGGGCCAGCAAGATGACCGTGCCAGTGGGGAGCAGCCGTGCCCGCTCCATCCGCAGCCGATAGGTCTCGGCGACCAGACCCGAGGGTGTGGCCAACATCACATCCAGCGCCGCCGCCAGATCGGTGCGGCGCAACACGCGGTCCCCACCAGCGCGCCCCTGCTGCTGCTGCACCAGCCGCATCAGGGCGTTGACGGTGCCCCCGCAAATCACCAATGCTTCCACCTGACTCAATTGCGGGATCTCGGCCAGCTTTTCGGTGAGGTAATCGCTCAGCCGCGCCATCTCGTCCGCATGCATGGGGTCATGGGGCGCGAAGCGGTCGTGCATGAAGGCCGAGCCCAGGGGCAGCGATGTGCGCCACGTGCCATGGCCCATCTCAGCGATGATGACTTCCAGGCTGCCGCCACCGAGATCGGCCACGGCGACACTGGTGGGCAGGTGCCGCCCATGCGTCACCCCCGCGAAGGTGAGCGTCGCTTCATCCATCCCCGACAGCACCAGCGTTTCGATGCCCGTCATGGCCTGGATGGTGCTGAGCAGTTCGGCGGTGTTGCGCGCGGTGCGGGCCACCTCGGTCGCCACCACGGTCAACCGTTCGGCACCATAGCTGGCCGCCACTCCTTGCAGATGGCGCAATGCCTCTGCCGTGGCGACGATGCGCTCTTGGGGGATGTAGCCCAGATTCCACA
>JACDGC010000797.1 GCA_013815535.1 Ktedonobacterales bacterium | reverse complement strand
CAAGAATGGGAAAAGGCGGCGCGTGGCACCGATGGCCGCATCTGGCCGTGGGGCAACGACTGGGATGCCCGCCGCGCCAACACGGATGATGGTGGCCCTGGCGCGCTCACGCCCATCGGGAGCTATCCCGCTGGTGCTAGCCCCTACGGTGTGCAAGACATGTGCGGCACCGTCAATGAATGGTGCGGTCACGCCCCCGACGCCATTCAGCAGCGCTCAAGCCCATGGGGTGATGTTGACCGCGCCAACACTGGCTATCTGAGCGGCGGTTCGTGGAATGACAGCCCAGCAGTCGCGCGCCCGGCGCACCGCAGCCAACTCTTCATCGGGCAAACATCTGATGATATCGGGATGCGCCTAGCGAAAGACGCTTGAGCAAGACGGGCATATTCCAGCCCGCGAAGGCGGTCTTTGTGATCCCAAACGCAGATTTTCCATTGGCTGACAAATCCAAGTCTAGGGCAATTGCTTTAGGCCCTTGTGGCCATCTCCGCAGTCATCGCGCCCTTGATCAGGGCATCAACCTGTTCCAGCAGTTTTTGCGTGTTGGCGAAACCATAGTTCACGGCCCGCACCTGGCCGTCGCCATCGAGCACGACGGTGGAGGGAACGGTGAGAATGCGATAGCGTTCAGCGAGGTCGGGATGGCTGGGGGCATCGACCTCCTCCACCACGATGCGGCCCACGCGCTGCGCCAGCACGCGCTGCACCGCTGGCCATTGGTGCGTATGGCACTGGCGACAGGTGTCGCTGCTGAAAGCCAGGATGCGCACCAGACCATTGGTGCCGCCATCCAGCAAGGGCGGCGCGGCCAGGGCACGCCGCTGGCGCCCCCCGACGAAGGCGCGCCCACCCGCAACGACGAGCCACGTGACAACGCCCAACGCCACAATGACGCCACCGCGCCAGAGCACATCCATCATGCTGTTTACACCCCGCGCCAGTGGAAGTCGCCCGCGTAGCGCACACGTGGCACCACGCCGATGCGCCCCAAATGATAATAGACGAAGCAGCCCGCGCAGAAACCCACGCTAAAATTGATGCCCGCTAACACAAAGACGATGAGATCCAACCCCCAGCCCAGTGCTTTGAGGGGCGTCAGAAAGAGCACCAGCGTGGATGCCAGCGTGAAGACGGCCCCCACACCCTGGGCGAAATGGTGCGGCGCAGGGTCATCCTCAACGGGACGCGGCTTCAGAATGCCCAGCAGCACGAAGACAGCGCGATAGAGCAATCGAAAGGGGCTGACGGTGGGGGCGACGGCGCTGATGGCGAGACACACCGCCAAAATGGGGACGATGATGGCTTGGTTGGTCAAGAATGCGACAGCACTCAAGAGCACCACGCACGCCTGCGAAAATTTGTTGAGCGTGCGGTCGATGCGCGGACCCGAAGCGGGGAGGGTGGTCAAGGATAGCCTCCTGGGTGACACTTCAGTAACTTTATGTAACTACCGTTTCATATTGTAACCATTTGGCAAGGAGGGGGTCAAGAGGATAAGCCACTCTTGCATAAAGCCAGAATGACTCGTATAATTTCTTCAGTTACTTTTAGTAACTAAAAACATTCTCTGGCTTTCAGGCATCACGATCGAACTAGCCCTAGCAGAATGGAGCCTTCCTGTGTCACAACCATACGTTCACCCCGAAACCCTGGTCGATGCGCAATGGCTGCTCGACCACCTGAACGATCCTCACGTGCGGATCATCGAGGCGGATGAAGATCCGTTGCTCTATGAGACGGGGCACATCGCCAACGCGGCTAAGATCGACTGGCATGTGGATGTGCAAGATCCGCTGCGGCGCGACTTCGTGGATCAAGCGGCATTCGAGGCGCTGGCGAGTCGTCTGGGCATCAGCAACGACACCACCGTCGTCTTTTATGGCGATCGCAATAACTGGTACGCAGCGTATAGTTTCTGGCTCTTTCGCCTCTATGGCCACCGTGATTTGCGGCTGCTGAATGGCGGGCGCATCAAGTGGGAACAAGAAGGCCACGCCTACACCAAGGACGTCCCCACCTTCGCGGCGACGACCTACCACGCCCCAGCGGCGGACCTGTCGATTCGCGCATTCCGGCCCCAGGTGGAGGCGAGCTTGGGCACGGCGGGCAATGCACTGGTGGATGTGCGTTCCCCCGAAGAATATCGCGGCGAACTGACGCATATGGTGAACTATCCCCAAGAGGGAGCGTCGCGTGGCGGCCACATCCCCACGGCACGGAGCATTCCTTGGGCACGCGCGGCCAACGCCGACGGCACCTTCAAGAGCGCCGACGACTTGCGGGCGCTCTACGCCGCCGAGCATGTGACGCCT
>JACDGC010000796.1 GCA_013815535.1 Ktedonobacterales bacterium | reverse complement strand
GTATTACCCCAGCGCCTGCCGATGAGTGCGTGGATCGCTGGGTGTCTGCCCTCCCTCACGGGGACGTGGCTCGATGTCGAACAGCACACCGCCGCTGAGTTGCGTCAATTGCCCAAGAGGGGTCGCATCCCTGCACATATGAGGCCGCTCCCCGTCGGCCCAGAAGGAACTGGCTGCGCGAATGACACTGCATCAGCGAGTTGTGCAGGGGCGCTTAACAGACAGCATCGCTCGCTCCCTGCTGCTCCTTGATCGCGCTCGTTTGATAGACCCAAGAATACGGGAGTCGACGAAGACGCACCGGATTCTCCGTCGCGTAGAAGCGGGCGGTGCGGGGGCGGCGCGCTGTGCGGGTCGAGGTGTCGGTATCAGGTCCCAGTTATGGGCGTGCGTGGCCTCCGCTCTCCTGACCCGCCTGACGCGTCTGAGACGGCATTGGCCGGATTCTTTGCCGGATTAATGGACCCGCGTGGTGCTGCGGCGCGCCACCTCTTTGCGGACCATCGCATCGGTAAGTGGAGGGATGAGCGGGCGTTGTTCGGCGGACGGAAGGCGCGCGTTGGCGGCGATAATAGCGGCATTGACGGCCTGGATCGCGGCATGCAGGCTCCGCCCGATGCGAGCGGGGGTGAGGCGCGATTCGGCACCGCTCCGTTGCGCGGTGGTAAAAAGCGGCTCGTTGGGTGGCAGGTCATTCAAAGGACCCGTGTAGGTGAGCAGAAGGTCGGCATCCTTTTCGGTGAGGGCTAGGGGGCGCAGACGCGGGAGCCGCAAGAAGTACCGCCCTTCTTTGGTGAAGAAATCCTCCGTTTGCAGCGCGCAAATGGTGGCGCGTGACAGACCATGTGTAAGGTAAAGCAGCAGCAGGGCGGCACTGCGCTGGTCAGGGGCATGAGCGATGAGCAGGTGGTTGCGCCTGCGCTGAGCGGTGGTCCCGGCGACCAGGGCCGGGGGAAGATACTGGCTGTGCAGTGCCCTCGCGATACCCTCCTCGGTGAAATGGTGCAGCAAGCGGCGGCCAAATAGTCCGCGTGCGAGGGCATCGAGCAGGAAGAGGCGAAGTGCGCGCAGATCGGTGTGCATGCTAGCGTGCAGTGTAGCACGAATCAGATCACCCGCTGTGGTGAGCTCCGCTGGTTGAAGCTTAGTGAGCGGTTGACGTAGGGGCTTAAGCTGAGCCAGGCGGCGCACAGCGGTAACATAACGGTGGCGAGTGCGGGGCGACGCCGTCGGGAGTTGTTGGGCCAAGCGGTCGGTCATCCAAGTGGTGATCGCCTCATCCCAAGGATGGGGCAATGGGGCAGGAATAGGCATAAAGGAACCTCACGGTGATGCTGGCAGGGCCAGCGAGAAGCAGCGGCAAAAGGAGCCGTCATCGCCAGCGTACCAGGAGCGCGTGCCGATGCACGGCGACGAGTGACCCAATGTGTCTGCATCCAGCACAGTCGTTGCTTACTGAGCCATCGGGTGCGGCATAAGAAAAATGGTAGCACATTGTCCGCTTGACACCCGTATTCTGGGTGCTCTTGTCAGAACGTCGCAAAAGAGGGGTGGGAAGGCACAGGGTAAGGGGCGAGCAAAGAGCGGCACGACCCTCACATTAATCCTCAGTGATGCCAAAGGCGGCTTCGAGCTGGTCGCCATAGGGGTTGACTGCTTGGGGCAGATTGCGGAGGTAGCGTTGGGTGGTGGCGACGTTGCTATGCCCCAATCGCCGCTGGATGAGCGTCACCGGCGCACCCAGCTCGTCCATCTGCTTCGCCCAGGAGTGGCGGGTGGTGTGGACGGTCGAGACGCCCAGATGCTTGAAGCAGATGTCGGCGATGGCGTCGGCGGAGATGGCGCGCCCAGCGCTGCGGTTGCGGCTGCACGACACCCAGAGGGGCACATCGGCAGGTTGGGTTGGCCACGCCTCCCCGTATAAGGTAGAGAGATAGCGCCGCAGCGCACCCGCTACCTGGGACGAGAGCGTATCGAGTTGCTGTTTGCCGCCCTTGGTGTGGCGGAAATGCAGGGTGAGGATCGGCCCTTGCGTCTCGATGTCTCCCAGGCGCAGCGCCCCCAGCTCGGCGACCCGACGGGCGGTGAAGACGGCGAGCGAGAGCGGGGCATAGTCGCGCTGACCCGGCAAGGTGGTGCGGTCGATGGTCCGTAGCCGATCTGCGATGGCGTCGGCGGTGAGGACGGGAGCCTGCTGGCGGTCCGCTTCGCTGTGTTTGGCGAGGGCGGTGATGGGATTGATCGCCAGATCCACCAGGCCGCGCTCCATGACGAAGCCGTAAAAAGAACTGAGACAGGCGAGGCGCTGGTTATAGG
>JACDGC010000795.1 GCA_013815535.1 Ktedonobacterales bacterium | reverse complement strand
AGCGACTGATCGTGTAGGTAGACGCCTGACGGGGGCCGAACATGGAACAGGACGACAAAGACGAACTCATCGGCACCCTTATCGGCGGCTGCCAGGTGGTCAAATTGATTGGTGATGGCGGCATGGCCAAGGTCTATCACGGCCATCAAGAGCATTTGGACCGCGAGGTGGCCGTCAAGGTCTTGCCGCCTTATTACATTACCGATCCGACGTTCATCGAACGCTTTCAGCGCGAGGCGAAGGCGATGGCCAAGCTGCTGCACCCCAACATCGTCGTCATCTATGATGCCGGCAAGCAAGGGCAGTGGCTCTATATCGTGATGGAGCTGATCACCGGTGGCAATCTGCGCGAACGCATGACGCGTTCGATGTCGCTGGCCGAGGCGTCACACATCTTCAACGATGTCGCCGAGGCGCTCACCTTCGCCCACGAACGCGGCATCATCCACCGCGATGTGAAGCCCGTGAACGTGCTGCTTGACCCCACGCGCCAGACATCGTACCCCCGCGCGGTGCTGTCGGATTTTGGCATCGCCAAGGTGTTGCAGTCATCAGGGAACCTGACGCGCACTGGGGCGGGCGTCGGCACCCCTGAATATATGGCCCCCGAACAGGTGCGTGGTGGCCCCGTCGATGCCCGCACCGACATCTATGCGCTGGGCATCATGCTCTATGAGATGTTGTGCGGTCGCCCACCCTTCGCCGCCGATGAATACACAGCCATCGCACATTCGCATGTCTATGAGCCGGTGCCAGCACCGACGCTGCACAACCCGCGCATCAGCCCTGCCGTGCAGAGCGTCATCCTCAAAGCGCTGCAAAAGCGCCCCGATCAGCGCTACCAAACCGCTCGCGAGATGGCCCAGGCGCTGGCCGAGGCCATCCAAGCAAATCCCATGCGCGCGCCGTCACGTCCCGTGACGGTGATGTGCGAGCAGTGCGGCATGCAAAATCCCGTGGGGATGAACTTTTGTCAGCGCTGTGGGGCCAACCTGCGCGGCGGACCACCCGCCCCATTGCCCTCGACCTTGGGGACGAATCTACCCCCAGCCACCTGTCTGCGTTGCGGGGCGGTCAACCCTGGCATGAATAAGTTTTGTACGCGCTGTGGCAATCGTCTGACGGCGGTTGTTTGCCCCAACTGTGGGCGGCCAAATTCCCCGGGTCAAGAGCAGTGTGTGGCCTGCGGCCATGCGTTGGCCGTGCCGCGCTGATTCCACTTTCACTGAATGCTACTACAATCCGCAAAGGAAAACGCCTCTCGTGACGAACGACGCTGTCTCAGCTTCACAGATGGCGGTGACGACCCTCCCCGAGGGCTGGTCGCTGGCCGATCTGCACATCCACACCAACCTCAGCGATGGCACCGCCAGCCCGCGCCGCGTGGTCGATGAGGCCATCAAACGCAATCTGCGCGTCATCGCCGTGACGGACCACGACAGCATGGAAGGCGCGAAGCGGGTGCGCGATATCCTGGAACGCGAGCATCTGCCCATCGATCTCGTCATGGGCACCGAGGTGACGACGCGCCAGGGCCATTTCATCGGCCTCTTCCTCGAAAAACGCATCAAGATGTATCGCTCCGTCGAATACACCATCGAGGCGATTAAAGAACAGGGCGGCATCTGCGTGGCGGCCCATCCGCTGGGGAGCCTCGTGCCCAGCCTCAATCGCCGCAAGATTGATGAATTGATCAGTCGTGGCTTCATCATCGACGGCATCGAACTCTACAACCCATCGCCAGCCAACGCGATGGCACGCGCCGCCGTGCGCGACCTGAACCAGCAGTGGCGCTTCGCGGGCATCGGCAGCAGCGACGCCCACTTTTGGCAACACATCGGTTCGGGGTACACCATGTTCCCTGGCAGCAGCGCCGCCGACCTGCGCACCGCCATCGAAGGCCGCCTGACCAAGAGCGGCGGCGCGGAAATGAAGCCCAAGTTTCTGCCCATCCCCGCCTATGTGGCCCAATGCGCCTGGAGCTGGTTTGTGGACCCACCGCGCCGCGCTTGGCGTGCCTGGAAAGACCCCGTGTAGTGCTGTCGCTTCCACCCACAGTGCCTCGGGAATGACGCGCCGATCCTTTATAGAAAGGGAGGACCAGAGCATGCTGGTCCTCCCTTCAGCTTGCTGGCGCGCTCGTGCTGCCAACAGTTCGCGCTGAGCCCTCACTCTGCCGCGAGCGCCGGGACGATGTCGGCGGGCACGGCAACCGTTGCATTACGGCCCGGCAGCAACAGCGCCAACCCCGTGCCACCTGACAGGATGCAAGCCCCCGCCACCACCGCCGTGTGGAAGCCCGTCATGAAAAGGGTCGGCCC
>JACDGC010000060.1 GCA_013815535.1 Ktedonobacterales bacterium | reverse complement strand
GAATTATCTGGTGCGCGTGCCCGTCACCATCGGAGCGGCCATCTTCAACGGCATCTTTGTCTTAACGGTGACGTTTTTTTGGCTGACCAGCGTGGATCGCCTCAAACCCTTCATCGTGGGGTTGTTTCCCAACTCGCTCCAGCCAGAGGTCAACGACATCCTGGCCGAAACTGGCACACGGATGGGGGGCTATGTGCGGGGTGTGCTGGTGGATATGGTCTTCATCGGCGTGGTGACGGGGCTGACACTTTGGATCCTGGGGGTGCCCTATGCGCTGTTGTTGGGCCTTTTCGCGGGCCTCACTGAGGCGCTTCCCTATGTTGGTCCCTTCTTGGGGGGCACCGCTGCTGCTTTGGTGGCGCTGGGGACGGATGGCCCTGTCAAAGGTGCCATCGTCGCCGCGATCTATTTCCTGGGCATCCAGCAGTTCGAGGGCAGTGTGCTGGTGCCCTTGGTGATGAACCGCACGGTGCGGCTGAATCCCCTGGTCATCTTGCTGGCGGTGCTCATTGGTGGCACGCTGCTGGGGATCATTGGGGCGCTGCTGGCAGTGCCTGCTGCCGTCGTGGTGGATGTGGTGATTGCACGCGTGCTGGCCCCAGCGGCACGCCACCTGAGCGCCCGTTGGCAAGCCGCCCAAGATGCAAGCGCACTTGTCTCTGCCTCAGGCGACCCCGACGCGCTCTAGAATGACGATGGGGATGACACGCGTTGTTTTCTCTTGTTGGGCATGGAAATAAGGGATCAACGCGATGAGCCGCTCGCGGTCCGCCGTTGCCGCAGTGGTGGCGTGGGCCGCGAAGCGTTCCGCCCCGACCTCCACCGTCACGTCGGGGTGTGCCAGCAGGTTGTAATACCAATCGGGGTGCGCGGGCGCGCCCGCATTGGCGGCGATGACGATCAGGCGTTCACCGTCTTTGGCGAAGCCCAGCGGGGTGACGCGTTCCGTGCCACTTTTGGCCCCGGTGGTGGTGAGCAGCAGCAGCGTGCTCTTGGCCATCTGCCCGCTCAGTTTGCCCCCGTTCGCCCGAAATTCTTCGATGAGTGCGCGGTTGAATGCCTGCATGTCTTGCATGGTCTTCTCCCTTAAGGTTTGCTCAGTCGCTGGCGGGTAGTCGGCACGCGCGCACCGTTTGGTGGAGTTCATCGTGGTTTTTCCGCCTTGAGCGAAAACAGCAATGGCAACGGTTGCGTCGCCGGTGGCCACCGCCACCAGCCATCTGCGTCGCGCTCCAACACGGCGAACTGTTGGTAGAATTGCATGGAATGTTCATGCACAAAGGTGAGGTGCAAGCCCGCCTGCATGAGGGCGGTCACGACCTCACCGAGGCTATACGTCCATGTCCGAACGCTAGCATCTGGTGTGCCACTGAGCACCTGGAGCGGCTCAGTGGGGTGGGCATAGGGCGCGACCACGGTGAAACTGAGGGGGGCAGTCTCCGCGACGGCCAGGCAATTGGTGAAGGGGTGCATATCCACCATGTAAAATGTGCCCCCTGGCTTGATGAAGGCGGCCACGATCAATGCCCAGCGTTGCAGGTCCGCTAACCACCACAAAACGCCGTATGAAGTGAAGACAATGTCAAACTGTTCGCTCAGGTGGTCTGGCAGCGCATAGAGGTCCGTGGTGATGAAGCGTGCAGGGGTGTTGCTTGCTGTTGCGAGTTCTTGGGCCTTGGCAATGGCTCGGTCTGAAAGATCGATGCCCGTCACCTGGGCGCCGCGCTGCGCCCAAGAGAGCGTATCCGCGCCCATATTGCATTGCAGATGCAAGAGCGTTTTGCCTGCGACGTCCCCCAGTTCGTGCACTTCGAGCGAATGCAGACTAGAGCCTGTGCTGCGAAAGCGCGCGACATCCTGGTGGTGCTCTGACTGTGTATCGTGGTCAACCCATGTGTTCCACGTTGCCTGGTTGATGTCGCTGTGACTTGTCATGTTCCCTCCTGCTCTGAACCTGCCATCGGCTACCGCCACAGCGAGCGTTCATCCCTTTTCTGGTGAGGTGAGACGTGGCGGTTGACCTCTCGCTGCCTCCATCGCTCCTCTGTCGCTCATTTGTTCTGCCACTGTTTTACCACACTATAGAGGGAGCAGGGCGAGGATTTTGGCTGTCGTCTGGGCCAGGTGCTGCCGATGAGGATAGGCAACGAAGTGGCCATCTTATTGCGGGTCCTGGGCAATCATCTCGGTACGATATACCTGGCCCCGTGTCTGCATCGGGCCATAGCGCGTTCGCCGCTGCTTGACATTCACCATAGTAGCGTCCCTATACTGGGTCAGCCGTGCGCGACGGGCAATGGTTTTTTTATGAAGAAAGTGCGAGCATCATGGCGAAAAGTGTGAGTGTGGGTGCCAAGGCTCCCGAAGCGACGTTGTGTGATCACGAGGGCGCTGGGGTCGCCTTGGCCTCCTTGTGGCAGACACAACCCGTCTTACTCGTCTTTCTGCGCCATTTTGGCTGCCCTCATTGTCGCAGTCATGCCATCCAGTTGCGGCGCGACGAGGCGAAGTATCGCGCAGCGGGCGCACAGATCGTGCTGGTGGGCCTGGGTGAGCCTGACAAGGCGGCGGCGTTTCGCCGCGAACTGGACTTGCCTTTCACGGTGATATGTGACCCCGACAAAGCGGTCTATCGTGCCTATGGTTTGACCCGGCGCATGAACCTGTTGCGCGAAGCGACCCCGTCGAACGTGGCCCGCTACGCGAGTGATGCCGCGCGCTATGGCATGGCGCTGACCGAGCAAGATATGTTTCAACTAGGTGGCGTCTTCGTGATTGATCGGGCTGGCATCGTGCGGTTCGCCTTCACGGCCATGCGGGCCGCCGATTTCCCCCCCACTTTGACGCTCTTAGCGGCCATCCAGGATGCGAACAAAGTCGCCGTTTAAGCGCTGCTTTTTCACTATGCCAGCGCCATCCATGCGCATGTCTTTCCCTGTTTAGGGAATGTCGTTGCATATTTCTGTGCATTTTTGCCCAGCATGAGCCCCAGCCAGCCGCGATCCTCATGGAACTGTCTCATTTTGCCGATACTAGGTGTCAGAGCAAGTAAAGGGGCATCCTCGCCCAACTTTGGCATCCCGGCGCAAGTACCATGCATCTAGCCAGGCAATGGATGGGGCGTTATAATGTGCGGGGTGCAGGCGAACGGGCTTGCGCTCATACCCTTCCACATTCACTACTTTTTGCCATACTTACAACGTGAGCGATCACGGGGAGTCTATTATCCTATGCAACAATTGATGCACCAGAGCCACCGCTGGCGCGCGGTGATCCTCTGGGCGCTCGTGGCAAGTTGGCTGGTGGGCTGTAGCTCGAACGCCACCTCGAAAAGTCATGATTCCACCGTCTATGGGCCGTTAACGGTGCGCACCGCCACCCAGCAACACGCGCTCGATGCCTTTCTCAATCGTTATGTTGGCGCGATGTCGCTCAACGACCGCATTGGCCAGATGATCTATGCGCAATTCGCCTACAATGACTGCTTCGACATCGTCTCGTGCGTGCAAAAGTATCATCCCGGTGGTCTCATTGGCTATGAAAACGTCTTCTCAAGTTTCAATCAAACGAAGGCGCTGACGCAAAATATTCAGGCCGCCGCGCCGATTCCCGTCATCATTGGCACCGACGTGGAGGGTGGGCAAGAGAACCGCCTCGTCAGCATCTATCATAATTCGTACCCCGCCGCCGCCGACATCGCCAACACGGGCGATGTGAATTACGCCTACAAAAAAGGGCGTGAGATGGCGCACGACATCTTGACCTTGGGAATGAATGCGGATCTCGCCCCGGTGGTTGACGTCCCCTGCACGGGCTGCGGCGGCAGTGGCCGCGATTTTGGCTATTCCCCCGACTCGGTGACGAAATATGGGGGCGCGTGGCTGCAAGGGCTGCAAGATGGCGGCGTCATCGGGACGATGAAACATTTTCCTGGCCTGGGCAGCGCCACGGTGGACCCCCATAAGGGGATGCCAACCGTCTATAAAACGAAGCAAGACTTCGAGACCTATGATCTGGCTCCCTATCGGGCTTTGCTGGCAAGCGGCAACGTGCCAGGGATGATCATGTCGACCAACATCATGATCCCTGACATCGACAAAGATTTGCCCGCCGAACTCTCGCCCAAAATCATCACCGATATTTTGCGCAACGAGCTGCACTATGATGGCGTGGTCATCACCGATGCCCTTTATATGGGCGGGTTGGGCCAGTTCTTCTACAAAGATGTGAACGGCGCGCGCGTCCCCGACCATCTGGCGCATTTGGTGCTGCTGGCGATTGAGGCTGGCGATGACTTCATCCTGGGACCCTTCAATCAAGAGACCATGGATGCGTCTTTCGCAGCCATCAAGGCGGCCATTCACGCGGGCGACATCACCGAGGCGCGCATCAATGCGTCGGTGAAGCGTATCATTCGCCTGAAGGTGCAATATGGTCTTATCCCGTTCAACCCGAATTCGCTGCCGGGGGCACCCCAGCCGCAATACTTCACCCCCGCTCAAGCCCCCATCAAACCATGAGGCCATAAACAGCCAGGCCCCCCATTGTGTCACATAATGGGGGGCCTGGCTGTTTATGGCGCAGAGCGTAGCAGGAGTTGGTGGGCATACAGAAACCCCCACCGAGGGGTGAACCTCGGTGGGGGTTTCGTGATGTTTTGCGAACGTTAGTAGTTCGAGGAGCGCCGTCCGCCACCCTGTTGCTCGAAGCAGTCAGAGCAGTACACCGGGCGATCACCGCGCGGCTGGAAGGGCACCTGGGTAGCGCGGCCACAGTTGGCGCACACGGCGTCAAACATTTGGCGCTCACTGCGCTGGTAGCCACCACCGCCGCCGCCGCCACCACCGCCGCCGCCACTGCGATAGCCACCGCCACCGTTTGACGCCTTGCGGGCGGCACGGCAATCGGGGCAGCGCGAGGGGGCATTGTTCAAGCCACGGCTTGCGTAAAACTCTTGCTCACCGGCGGTGAAAGTGAAATCTTGTCCACAGTCACGACAGCGGAGCGTTTGGTCCTGATACAAAGAAAAACCAGTCTTTTCTGCAGATGCATTCATCTGCTGAGAACCCCTTCTACAAAGGGTAACCATTTCCAAGGGGCTTCAGCCGATTAGGTAGGGAAACCACCAAACGTGTGAGCCTTCGAGGGTACATCTCTCATGTACAACTGCAGTATAGCACAATCCCCCAGTGAATACAAGGGGAATCTGCGCCAATTTCTAGCGGTCTTTGTTACGCAGGTTCGTTTTGCGAGCTTTGCGCAGGCGCGCCGCCGCTTTTTTCTTGCGCCGCACCCCAGGGGATTCATAGTGCATGCGCCGCCGTGCTTCACTGAGCACGCCATCCATCTGAATTTTGCGGTTGAAGCGCTTGAGCGCCGCCTCAAAATTGTCGTTGTCTCCGATGCGAACTTCCGACACCCGGATTGTCTCCTCGCTGATCGTTGTTGGCTGCTGCGTGCAGCATGGTTGAGGGATATATGCCTCGCGCCACGTCGCTTGGGCAACAAGGACACGCGGTGACGGACGTGAGGGGCTATCCCCTCAGTATATCCAGATAAACGCCGCAACGTCAAGGAAGCGCGGCTCGCGTGGCCAAATGGGGCATGGTGCGCTTGCATCGCCCCGCATGACACGGTACAATGAATGAACGATGTCATTAGTAATTATTTCCGACGCCACCAAACGTTTCGGCGCGGAGTTGGTTTTCGCGGGCGTGAATTTCCGCATCGAACACCGCGAACGGATCGGTCTGGTGGGACCGAACGGCGCGGGCAAATCGACGTTGCTCAACCTCATCGCGGGGCGCATCACGCCCGACGAGGGTGAGGTGAGCTTTGCGCGCGGTCTGCGGCTGGGATATCTGACGCAGATGCCCGACTTTCAGCCGACCCGCACGCTGCGCGAAGAGATGCTGGCGGTTTTCGACGACGTGCATTCTTCCGAGGCGGAGATGGCCGAGGTCGCCGCCGCCATGTCGGCCCCCGACGCGATGGCCGATCCTGAGGGCTATCAGCAACTCGTTGACCGCTATGCCAGCCTGCAAGAGCGCTTTGAGCACGGCGGTGGCTACACCGTTGAGTCGCGCGTGCAAGAGGTGTTGGATGGCCTGGACTTCACGCGTGAGCAGCAAAATCTGCCCGCCACGCGCCTTTCCGGTGGCCAGCAGACCCGCGCCTCGCTGGGGAAGTTGCTGCTGCAATCCCCTGATATCTTGCTGCTGGACGAGCCGACCAACCATTTGGACCTCGCCGCCTTGGAATGGCTGGAAAATTATCTGCTGGAATGGCACGGCTCGGTCGTCGTGGTCGCCCACGACCGCTACTTTTTAGACCGCGTCGCGCAGCGCATCATCGAAGTCGATAACCACCGCGCCGAGGAATATCCCGGCAACTACAGCAATTACATTCAGTTGCGCGAAGAACGGCATGCCCTGCATGCGCGCCAGTTCGAGTCGCAGCAAGAGCAGATTGCCCGGACCGAGGAATTCATCCGGCGCAATCGCGCTGGGCAGCGCGCCAAAGAGGCTCGTGGACGGCAGAAGCAACTTGACCGGCTCGACCGCGTCGAACGTCCCTATCACGCGCCAGAGTTGCATTTCCGCATGCAAATCGCCATCGAGAGCGGCGAGATCGTCCTCACCACCCAAAAGGCCGCCATTGGCTACAGCAAAGATCCGCTGATCCGTCTGCCCGATAACCTGATGATCGAGCGCGGCGACCGCATCGGCCTGTTGGGGCCGAACGGCAGCGGCAAGACGACGCTGCTGCGCACCCTCATTGGGGACCTGGAGCCGGTGGGGGGCACAGTCGCGCTGGGCCATAACGTCCGCGTCGGCTACTATGCCCAGACGCACGAGGGACTGAACCCCACTCACACCGTCGTCGATGAGATTCGCGGCACCAGCGCCATCAGCGAAGAGGCGGCGCGCACCTTCTTGGGCCGCTTCCAGTTCACCCGCGACGATGTCTTTAAGCCCATCGGCGTCCTGAGCGGGGGTGAACGGGCACGCGTGGCGCTGGCGAAACTGACGTTGATGGGCGCGAATTTCCTCATCCTCGATGAACCAACGAACCACCTCGACTTGCCCGCGCGTGAGTTCCTTGAAAGCGTGCTGGCTGATTATGACGGCACGGTGCTCTTCGTCTCGCATGACCGCTACTTCATCGACGCCATCGCCACGCGCATGTGGATCGTGGAGGATGGCGGCGTGCGCGACATTGTGGGTAACTACACCAGCTACCGCAAATTCATCCTTGCTGAGGCTGCCCGTGCCCAGTCGGCGGCCAAGGCGTCGCAACGCGCAGCCCAAACGCAGGTGACGCGCCAACGCGTCGCTGCCACCCAGACGCGCACGCTGGCGAAGGTCGAAGCCGAGGTCGCCGCCGCCGAGACGCGTACCGCCCAATTGGAAGCCGCCATCAACGACATGGGCATGGCGGCGGATTACCACCAACTCGCCCAACTTGCCGAGGACTATGCCGCCGCGAAAGCGCAACTCGACGACCTCTATGCCGAATGGGAACAGATGGCGAGCTAGCCCGGCACATTACGAAGGGGGAAGCGATGGCTGAGCCGACCGCGCGCTGCCAGGAATGCGGCGCGCCCTCCGTGGATGGTATGGTGTGTTGGGAGGTGCTGGGAAACATCTTGGCATGGGAATGGAACGATCCCGCGCTGCAATCCATGCATTTTCTGACCGTGGCCTCGTATAACCTCCAACATCCCGCGCAGTTCACGGATGAGGCCATCGCGGGGTTGCGCGCTGCCGTCGCCGACTACCTGGACCACGGTCTATCTGCCCAAGCGATTCGCAAACAGGTGGGGCGCATCTATGAAGGTCGCAAGCGCGTCTTGAAGCCCAACGCGGAACGCACGCCGGTATTGCGACCGTGGTCGCAGACCATCAACGCTGTCTATCAGAACAACCAGCCCACCAGAGCAGCGGAGCGCGTGCGCGAATGGGCAACCAGCATCCGCCAGGAATTTGGCGCGTAACGGCGCGCACAGCGAGGAGGGCGACCATGCCACATCTCTTGGGGTTGACGGGGAACATCGCCACGGGTAAGACGACCATCGGACGGATGCTGCTGGAACTCGGTGCGGCCCGCTACATCGACGCTGACGCGGTGGTGCATGGCCTGTATCTGCCCGATCAGCCCGTTTATGATGCCGTTGTCGCCACTTTTGGCCGCGAAATGCTCACCGCTGACGGGCAGATTGACCGCAAGCAGTTGGGCGCGCGCGTCTTTGGTGACCCGGCGGCCCTGGCGGAACTGGAGCGCATCACCCATCCAGCCGTGCATCTGGCCGTGGCTGAGGAGTTGAAGGGGCTGCCCGCCGACGCGGTTGCCGTCATCGATGCCGTGAAATTGTTGGAAGGCGGCATGGGGGCGGCCTGCGATCAAGTGTGGCTGGTGGTGTGCGACCCCGCCGAGGAGCGCCGCCGCCTCTTGCAGGATCGCGGCATGAGCGCGGCAGAGGCCGACGCCCGCTTGGCCGCCCAGCCCGACAACGCTGCCCGGCGGCCTCGGGTGCAGGCCGTCATCGACAACTCGGGCACGCTGGATGCCACGCGCGCCCAAGTCGCGGCGGCGTGGGCGCGGTATCGCGCACAGATGAGCAGCTAAGGGGAAGAGAGTGGATCGCCGCAAGTCACGCACTTCCATTAAGCCGCCGGGCATTCCCAAAGCGCTGCCGCTCGCTGAACTGCCGCATGATCTGCCCGCCGATGGCGAAACCTATGAACGCTTGGAATATCAACACCTGGATTTTGGTGGGCAGGTTTTGGTGCGGCCACACTTTGCGGAAGTCATCTTCACCCACCTCATAGCCCCCACGAGTCAGGTGCATGAGGTGCGCATGGAAGATGTGCGCTTCGTGGGCTGCAACCTCGCCAACGCCACCTGGGTCACCCTTTCGTGTGTGCGGGCCGAGTTCAGTGGCAGCCGCTTGACGGGGTGGATCGCCCAACATGCCACCTTTCGCGACACCGTGTTTCATGATTGCCAATTGGACCTCGCCCAATTCTTCGGGGCGCAGATGCACCAGGTGCGCTTTGATGACTGCCCACTGGCGGGCGTCGATTTCCGCGAAGCGGATGTGAGTGGCGTCGTCTTTGCCCGCTGCGACCTCACCAATGCTGACTTTCGGGGCGCGAAGTTGGCGGGTGCGGATCTGCGTGGCTGCACCATCGACGGGATGCGCGTTGGTCCCGACGAGTTGCGCGGCGCGCGCGTGGATGAGGTGCAAGCGCTGGCCCTCGTTCGCGCCATGGGCATCATCGTTGAGTAACCACCCATCACAACATGCGTCTTTCTGTGAATATGAGCACTGTCCAAAATTGTCGCAAAAACCCCGTAATCTTTGCCTATGCCCATGCGATATAGGGATAGAATAAGGGGCCGAGGAAACAGCCATGACCATTATATTGCCAACCACCACGCCAACGATAGATGCCACCGAGCGTGCCTGGCTCTTCAACTACTGCCACAAGCTGTGCGGCGACCACACCGTCGCGGACGATCTGGCGCAAGAGACGTTGTTGGTTGCCTGGCAGCAACATGGCCGTCGCCCCGTGGAGGTGGCTCCACGTGCATGGTTGGCGGGCATCGCGCAGAATATGTTTCGCCGTTGGGCACGCGAACGGCAGCGCGAAACCCAGCGCTGGCTTCCCCTGGATGATGACGCCACCTTGGTTGCACGTGATGAGATCGAGATCGATTTAGAGCGCCACGAACTGGCGGAACTGCTGGATCGCGCGATGGAATTGCTGCCACCCGCGACCCGCACCGCCTTGATCGCGCATTATATCGAAGAGCAACCCCAGGCGCTGATCGCACATTACATGGGGGTGAGCGAGGGCGCGGTCGCGGTGCGGCTGCATCGCGGCAAGCTGGCGTTGCGGCGCATCCTGGCGCGCGACGGCGAGGATGCTTTGCCTTTCTCGTCGGATGTGGTGGCATGGGAAGCCACCGCGCTCTGGTGCCCCTTTTGTGGGCGGCACCATCTTGAGGGCAAATTCGACGCCGCGCATCGCGGATTGCGACTGCGCTGTTCGGCCTGCGGCGAACTGATGGACCACCGCGCCGCTGTGCTTGGCACGAAGACCTATGGGGCCGCCCTCAATCGCATCAATCGCTGGCTGGCGGCATATTATCTGCCTGCAGCCGCGACGGGCTTTGTGAGTTGCTGTGGTTGCGGCCAAAAAGCCTCCATGGGAGTCTTGCCGGAAGTGTCCACCGGCATTCCAGTGCTCACCAGCACTTGTCGCTGTGGCGTTCAAGATAACTGCATCGTCACGTATCTAGCCCTGTTGACCGAGGAAGGGCAGCGCTTCATTCGAGATCATCGCCGCATCCGTCTGGACAACATGACCACCGCCGAGGGGCCAGATGGACCGCTGGGCATCCTCACCTATGCCAGCGTCGAGGGCGCGGCGCGCTACGTCGCCCGTTACCGCCAAGACACCTTGCACATGCTGCCCTGATCAATCCCCCTCCGTTCTCTCCATTTTCCCTGGGCATCTGCCTCGGGGCGGGCATCGTTTTGCCCGAAAACGGCAAGCATGCACTTTTCAATTCAGGAGATACGCATCATGTCCACCCCATCCCTTTCGCGCAACGCCGATTTCATGAAACTGTGGATCGGCGAGACGATTTCGCTCATCGGTTCGGCGATCACCTCGCTGGCGCTGCCGCTGACGGCGCTCACGTTGCTGCATGCCACCCCACTGGATATGGGCTTATTGCTGGCGTGTTCGGCGGGCGCTAATGCGGTTTGTGGCCTCTTTGCCGGGGTCTGGGCTGATCGTCTGCCCCAGCGTGCTTTGCTGCTGTGGAGTAATCTTGGGCAAGCGCTCATCGTTGCCGCTATCCCCCTCTTTTTCTTCTTGGGGATGTTGGGGCTGCCGATTCTCTTTGGCGCGGCGGTCTTCACGGGCATCCTTGAAAGCATCTTCAGCGCGGCGTATCCGGGCTTTTTGACGAATCTCGTCGGCAAGGGCGCGCTCGTGGGGGCCAACAGCCGCTTCGAGAGCAGCCGTGTGTTGGCAACGCTGCTGGGGTCGGCGCTCAGTGGCCTGTTGATCGTGCTGCTGAGCGCGCCCGTCGCGCTGTTGATCGACGCGGGCTCGTTTCTGGTGGCCGCATTCAGCATCGTCTTGATTGCGCGTCATGTGCGGGGGGCAC
>JACDGC010000794.1 GCA_013815535.1 Ktedonobacterales bacterium | reverse complement strand
CGCGACGGGTTGGCTGAGGTCGGCTTGCACCACCAGCGCCCCAAAGCCGCACGAAAAAGCGATGGCCACTAAGACGATGGCCAAAATGACGACGTTCGCGCCGATCTTCCTGGGGGCTGGCTTGGTGGGGGTCGGCTTCTTCGTAGGGGGGCGGTTCGCCATGATTGCTCTCGTCTCCTATATCAATCCAGGTGGTCGCGGTAGGGCCACTGGCAGTGCGTTCCCTGTGTATCGGTTCAGTTGTCGTCGCGCCGCCCATCATCTTGGTGATGGGGCATGGTGGCTGGCTTGTGGGCATCCAAATAGTCTTGCAGGATGACGCTGGCGGCGATGGCGTCGATCTGCGCGCGCCAGCGGTCGCGCCGCACCCCACGTTCGCGCAAGATGCGTTCGGCCTCGGTGGTGGTGTAGCGCTCATCGAAGGTGACGAGCGGCACGGGCAACTGCTCGGCCAGTCGCATGGCGAAGGCCACGGTGGCGCGCGTCTGGTCGGAATATTCCCCCGACAGGCGCAGCGGCAAACCCGCCACCACCCCCACCGCTTCTTCTTCAGCGACAGCGGCGACGATCTGCGCGATGGCCGTGGCCTCGGGTTGGCGGCGAATGACTCGCAGTGGGCTGACGGCGATGCCAGTGGGGTCGCTGGTGGCCAAGCCAATCCGCACGTTGCCCACATCCAGCCCCAGCAGTCGCCATGATGGCCATTGTGGCCCTGCCTCTGCCATCACGCGCCTCCCTCATCATGCTCCCATGGCTATTGTACGGTGCCCTCCCACGATTGGCAAGACCACTCTGACTTATATGCCACGCGCCCTGGCGCGGCAGCCTTGCCGCGTTTTTCCATGCAAAGGCCCCCGCGCCAACAGGTGTTAGCGTGGGGGCCAGGGGCAGGCCAATGTCTTACATCGCGAAGGGCTGGTCGCCTTTATCTTTCATGAAGGGGAGGGCGCGCAGGGTCTTCGTGGGCGCTTTGGCCGTCAAGCGGAACTCGACATGGTGGAAGCCCTCGTTCTCGCTGCGGGGGCGCGCGATCTGCACGCCGCCGATCTCGCGCAGCGACCGCACATGGGTGCCCGTGTCGATATCCAAAGCGATGCCCTCGATCTCCATCACACGGACGGTTTCGATGTCGCGGGGGAGGAGCGAGAGCTTGAGGGGGTGGAGGAGGGGGGATTCGCGGGCTTCATCACGCGAGAGGAGGTAGGTGTAGACGGGAACATCTGCGGCGATGGCTTCGTTGGCACGTTTTTCCAGATCGTTGATCAGGTGGTCTGACATGCAATCAGTCTTGAAGACGACGCGCAGACCGGTGCTGAGGACGCGTGGTCGCACGGTTTGTGCCCCACAGAGATAAAAGGTGAGCGCGCTGAGCAAGTGGAACGCCGTGTGGGTGCGCATCATGCGATGTCGATAGGTCCAGTCGAGTTCGCCAGTGATGGCGGCTCCAACGGGGGGCGGGTCGCCCGCGACGCGATGCCAAAAGAGGCCCTCATCGGTGCGGACATCAGCGACATTGGCTTTGTCGGCGGCACCCCATTTCAGCCAACCTCGATCAGACATCTGGCCCAACTCGCCAGGGCAAAAGGCGGTGCGGTCAAGCGCCACGCGGTCCCCCTTCACGTCGAGCACACGGGCCTCAAACGACCGCGCATACGGATCATCGAGATACAAACCTACACGTGAAACCATGGAAACGCTCCTTTGCGGGACAGCGTGAACGCCACGCATGGGGTAAAAAAAAGACTCCACATCCCCGGACCGGGGACGGGAGGCTATGCCCGTGGTACCACCCCAATTAGCCGTGCCTGTGCAGCGGCTCACTCATGCGCGGCGCAGATGATCTCTGACGCCTCCCCGTATGGTAACGGACGGGTTGCCGGTCGCCCGGTGAGGGCAACAGCTCGGGAGTGATCTTCCACGCGGGCGGCAAACACCTGGTCACACCACCCCAGGTTCTCTGGGTCGCGCACCGTGCGTGTACTGGGTCCCTCAGCGCTGTGTTACGCCCGCAGTGTATGATCTTTTAGTCACAATTGCAAGGAAGCGGGGCTTGTTTAGCGCTGAACTCGCGCTCTGGCGAGGCGTGCACAGTGGCGGTGCCGTTGGCCGCAGGTACTAGCGCGCTTGCCAGAACAATGCCTGGCCGCCAGAATGATAGAATGAGAGTGAAGTGGACCCGCACTGATGCAAAGCCCTCCATTACTCGTGTGGTATACCATACAAAGCAGTGCTGCATTTCGCTTTTTTGTGGAGTTTTTGTCACCGAGTGACCACCGCCCGCATCCCCTATAGAGGAGAACCATGACTATGGCCAGCAATTCCA
>JACDGC010000793.1 GCA_013815535.1 Ktedonobacterales bacterium | reverse complement strand
CTCACAGCGCCATGCCCGCCGCACAGACAACCGCGCTCTTTTTCGCCAAGGGAAATATCCGCAGCAGCAATTGGGCGGGCTACGTCGCCACTGGTGCGCCCTATACGGACGTTACGGGCAGTTGGCGGCAGCCCCAGGTGCAATGTGGCACGGACGGTGATGCCTTTGCCTCGTTTTGGGTGGGTCTGGGGGGCTTCCGTGCCCGTGCCATCCAGCAGATCGGCACGGGCACGGGGTGCGTCAATGGCCAACCTATCACCTATAGTTGGTATCAGTTGTTGCCCAATCCCCCCGTCACGCTCAACCGGACGCAGTATCCCCTGGCTCCTGGTGATGAGGTGGCAGCGACAGTCAGCACCAGCGATGGCGGTGCCAGCTTCGCCCTGACCCTGCACAGCACACGTGGCTGGACCTTCACCACCACCCAGCATGTGGCAGGGGCGCGCTTGGTTTCAGCGGAATGCATCGCTGAGGCGCCTTCCTATGGGGGCATTCTCGCGCTTGCCGACTTTGGCTCCATTGCCTTTACGCATTGCACCGTCGATGGCACCCCCATCGGCACCACTGCCCACACCGCCGCGCTGACTATGTATGCCCAAGATGTCATCCAGGCGGTGCCATCATGGTTGACGCCCAGCGGCGATGCGTTCACCATCCTGCGGGTGCAGGGCTAGCTACGCTCGTCGTGCGCGGACGGGTGGGCCAACCACCCCCGCCGTGCATAGCAGGCAACGGCGCGCTCGGTCAAGGTGGCCAGTTCGGCGAAAAGGGGCGCATCGACCGCCGTGAAGTTGAAGCACGACTTGCCTTGCATGCGTTTGCGCAACGCCGCTGACATGTCCGCGAGCAGCGCTGGTTCGGCATAGACCGCCATCAGATGATAACTGACATAGCGCTTCTTGATCTGCACTGCCCCAAAGAAAAAGCCGTCAGGATATTTGGCGGTCGCCCCACCATTCAGATAATAATTATCCGCTGTGTCATGCACCGCCGTGAAAGCCGCTGCGTGGCGCGTCAAGATCGCCCGCAACTGAGCAAAGACCTCTGCGAAAGGTTCACGTGGTTCCATCAAAAATCAGTCCTCTCGTGTGCCATGCAGCCACCTGCCTTTGTGGCTTGCCACTGCGTTCCCCCTGCTGCTATACTAGCCACGCTTGAGGCGCATTCGCCTCCATCACGCAGAGGAGTTTCACCACCATGAAGCCAGCATACCTTGGGGGTATCGCGCTTTTCGTCATTTTCGCGGCCATCGGCGTCTATTATCTCATTCCGGGCATCAACCACGTTCTGGCGGACCCTCCCCAAGAACAGCATCTCAAGCATGCCCTGGTCTTTTTCGCGCTGGCAATCGTCAGCATCATCGGGGCACGCTTCGTCGCAAATAGCGGTTCCCAGGCCAGCTAAACGACACCTCCTTGGCTCAGGCACTGGTTGGCGCGGGCGCGTCACACCAGTGCCTTTGCGCTGCCTCCTCAAGACTGCACCTGCACCGTCATCGCGCCCGCGTCGCTTGGCAACAGCGATCCATTGCTGAGCACGATCTGCACGGAACCTGGGACGATGCCGGGCAGGGTGCCGAGCAACTGGCGGGCCGCTGCTGGCGAGAGGCCAACGATGCGTTGCGCGAGCGCGCTGAGGGCGTCGGCGGGCCAGTCCCATCCGGCGGTGCCGCTGGTGGGACAGGTGATGGTGACGCGCGCGGCACTCGCATTGGTCATCTTGGGGACTTTGGTGCAGGTCTGCACGGCCAACACGATGTCGTGCGCGGGCACGCCCCGTTGCAGCTGAGCGATCTGATAATTTTGGGCATCTACCAGGAAATAATAGGCATGGAAGCCAAAGCCATCGATGTATTCGCTATAGGTGAAGGGCCGCGATGAGGCGGTGCCCGGCGTGGGGAAGCAAAAGAATGAACTATCATCGAAGCCAATATCAGGGCCCGCAAAAACGACCGTCCCCCCTGGGCTGCGGCTGTCGAGTTGATATTTCACCCCCTGGAAGGCGGCATCATAGGCAGGCTGGTGATCGCCACAGTTAGCGGGCACAACATACGCTTTGCGTGCCGCATCGAATGGGGCATCAATGGGCTGGCTCGTCGCGCTGTGGATGCTGACATGCAGCGCCGTCGCGCGAATCTGCCCGCTGCCATCGGTCGCCGCCACCACCGTCGCTTTTGGCGCGGCCAGTGTCACCGTCACCCGCGCGAAGCTGATGATGGCGCTGGTGGCCGCCACGCCCCCCGCAGGCGTGGGGGTGGCAGCGTCGCCATTGCTGGGCACGTTACCCACCGTCCCCACATAGATGCCTGCGGGCAGTGCCAGGA
>JACDGC010000792.1 GCA_013815535.1 Ktedonobacterales bacterium | reverse complement strand
CGGTGATGACGTGCGGGAAGTCGTGGAACATCGCGGCGAAACCACCATCATCGTCGCGCCCGCACGCATCGCCGAGCTATGCCTGGCACTGCGCGACGCGCCCGACCTGCGCTATGACTATCTGGCCGACCTGACGGCAGTGGATTGGGATGAACGCGTGCCACGCTATGACGTGGTTTATCATTTGATGTCCATCACCACGCGTGCCGTCATTCGGCTGAAAGTGCGCGTCGGTGACGAGGGCGAGGAACACCCCACCGTGCCCACCGTCACGGACGTGTGGGTCGGCGCGAACTGGCCCGAACGTGAAGTCTATGACCTCTTTGGCATCGCCTTCACGGGCCACCCAGACCTCCGCCGCATCCTCATGCCCGAGGAATGGACGTCACACCCATTGCGCAAAGATTACCCGATCAGTGGCTTCGCGCTGCCCGACCCCCATTGGGCTGGACAAGTGCCGCTGGATGCCCCCCTGCCCACCGGAACGGGCCAACAGACGCTTCGTTCCCCCACAGGCGTCCCCAATGAATCACGCGATGTGCTGCGCGAGGAAGAATAATCATGTCAGAACAGACCGATGCCCTGCTGACCCAACTCGAAGAGTCCCTGCGCCGCCTGACCTGGGCGCTGATGGATGTGGATGAAGACGACCTGAACGCCAGCGAAGACAACGAGTGGTCGCCAGTACAGATTTTGGCGCATGTCAAGGCGTGCGACGACATCATCACAGGCCGCATCGCCACGTTGCTGGTCCACCCCCGACCCATGCTGCAAGACTTCAATGAGCGTGCCTGGGCCGAGATCGCGGGCTACACCATCGCCCCCGTTGACCAGACGCTGATGGCCATGCAACGCCACCGCAACGAGATGGTCTGGCAACTCCGCAATCTGCCTGACGAAGCCTGGATGCGCGCCGCCCAGCACGAGACACGCGGCACGCTGTCACTGCTGGACCTCGTGCAAAGCTTCGCAGACCATGAAACTGAGCATGTGCAGCAACTCGAAGATCTCTTCGAGGACGTTGACGAATAACCCCCATCACTGAAGCCACCTCCGAGGACACCACCCATGCAATTGGAAGAGCAACGCATCCTGCAAACCGAAGATAGCGTGCAGATCGATGAACGCACCCGCGTGGACACCATGACCATCAACATGGGACCGCAACATCCCTCCACGCACGGCGTGCTGCGGCTCATCTTGACGCTGGATGGCGAAACCGTCACCAAGGCCATTCCCGACATCGGCTATCTGCACACTGGCATCGAAAAGACCGCCGAAACGAAGAACTACTTCCAGGCACTGGTGCTGACCGACCGGATGGACTATCTGGCCCCCCTCTCGAATAACCTGGGGTATGCGCTGGCGGTGGAAAAGCTGCTGGACATCACCAACGACATCCCCGCGAAGGCGGTGTATATGCGCGTGCTGCTGACCGAGTTGCAGCGCATCGCCAGCCATCTGGTGTGGCTGGGCACGCACGCGCTGGATCTGGGTGCGCAGTCGGTCTTCCTCTACGCCTTCCGCGAGCGCGAGGTCATCCTCGACATCTTCGAGCTTTGCTCGGGGGTGCGATTGATGACCAGCTACATCATGCCCGGTGGCTTGCAGGCTGACCTGCCCCCCGGCCTGGATGCCAAGGTGCGCGCCTTCTTGACCGCCTTCCCCGGCCACCTGCGCGAATATCATGATCTGCTCACCAACAACCGCTTGTGGATCAGTCGCACCAAGGGCATCGGCCCGCTGACGCGCGAGCAAGCCATCGCCTTCGGCGCATCGGGGCCAACCCTGCGCGGCAGCGGCGTCGCCTGGGATGTGCGCAAGATGTTCCCCTATGCGGGCTACGACCAGTTCAAGTTCGAGATCCCTGTCGGCACGAATGGCGACACCTATGATCGCTATCTGGTTCGCATGTTGGAAATGGATCAGAGTTTGGGCATCGTGCAGCAGGCGCTGGATGGCATGCCTGATGGTCGTTGGCAAGTGGCCGACCCCAAGATCGTCCCGCCGCCCAAGTGGCAGATCGCGACGAACATGGAATCGCTCATCCATCACTTCAAGCTGTATACCGAGGGGTATCGCCCGCCCGTGGGCGAGGTCTATCAGCGCATCGAGTCGCCCAAGGGCGAACTGGGCTATTACCTCGTCAGCAATGGCACGGCGAAACCGTACCGGATGCACGTGCGCGCGCCATCGTTCGGCAATCTGCAAGCATTGCCAACGATGATCGAAGGTCAGTTGCTTTCTGATGTCGTGGCCTCCATTGGCTCCATCGACATCGTGCTGGGCGAGGTAGATCGCTAGGGAGCGGGCAGCAAACCAC
>JACDGC010000059.1 GCA_013815535.1 Ktedonobacterales bacterium | reverse complement strand
GTTACATCTTGAATGATGGCATCTTCATGCTGGATGGCGGCTTGGTTTTTGGCCGTGTCCCACGGAGCGTCTGGGAGCGAGTCGTTGCGCCAGATCATGTGAATCGACTGGCCCTGGCGCTCAACAGCATCTTGTTGGTGGCGAATGGCCAGCATATCTTGATTGAGACGGGATATGGCGACAAGCTCAGCGCCAAAGAGATGGCCCTTTTCGGCATTACGCGGCCCCAAGGGTCGTTGCTGGACCAACTGGCGCGGTTGGGGTTGGCTCCGGTGGATATCGACATCGTCATCAATACGCATTTGCATGGCGACCACGCGGGCTGGAACACGCGCCGCCCAGCGGATGACGCCGCTGGCGAGCCAGTGCCGACCTTTCCCAATGCCCGCTATATCGTGCAGCGGCACGAGTGGGAGGACGCCACTCACCCCGATGAACTGACGGCACCAGGCTACCCCCAACTCAACCTGACGCCTTTGTTGACGCGCGGCGTGCTGGATCTGGTGGAAGGTGATGTGCGGGTGCTGCCCGAGGTGCGCCTGGTGGCGACGCCGGGCCACACCGCTGGGCATCAGAGCGTCTGGGTCGAGTCTGGCCCGGCGGCGGCGCTTTTCACCGGGGACGCGGCCCTGCACGGCACGCATCTGGAACGCATCAACTGGGTCGGCGCGGTCGACAACTTCCCCATCACCTCGGTCGCCACACGTCGTGCGCTGGTGGAGGAAGTGCTGCGGCGGCAAGCCTCGGTCATTGTCACGCATCATCCGTTCCCTGGGTTGGGCATCCTCACCCAGCCAGCGGGGGAGCGCCGCCCGCAGTTCCACGAAGTGGAATAACCGCGACCGGCGCCACGCCCAACAATCAGAAGGTGGGTGATAGCGTGTTGCAGAGGACGGCATTGCTGGCGGCAAACGTCGTGCTGAGGGATTCATTCCAGACGTTGGTGAGCCAGTTGGTCGCGCTGCCATTGGGATAGCTGCCATAGTCGTTCAAGTACCCCGACGCGAAGTAGCCGCCGCTCGTCAGCGTGCCGCCACTGCATGCCTGCGCATATTGCCCGATGGCGTTGGGGCCGATGTTGAAGGGCGTCAGATGTTGCGCGAAGGCGTGTATGTTTTTGGTGGCGCAGATCGCCCAGACATCCGCCGTGCTGGCCGACCCCGTGTGAAAGCCAACCTGCCACCCATTGCTGAGGCCTAGCGACGACTCAACCGCGCCCAAATCGCCCCCCGGCGCGATGCTGAAGCCACCGCCAGTGGGCGTCATGCCGCTGCCACAGTTCGCCTGGCTGTCTTGCGTGCTGGAAATGGAGATATGGTTATGCGCGATCTGCAAACCCACCGAATAATTCGCATGCAGGCACAGCGCATAGGCCGTCAGGTTCAGCGCGTAACCGAGCGCGCCCGACCGCACCGTCCAGGTGTTTGCAGCGGAAGGATAACTGGCATTCGGGGTGAAGGTCGCGTTGCTGGGTGGGTCGCCACCTGGGTTGTGCGCCAGGAAGCCGCCACTCAGCATTTGCTCATTGCTCTGGCAGCTCACCGAAACGGTTTGGTTCGCGCCACCCGTGAGCGTCGTGTTTTGGCGCACGACCATGGAGGCGCTGGGGGCGGGGGCGGTGCTCACGCGCAGGGTATACACCGCGACCGAGCCAGAGGTTTGCACATTCTCAAGCCCCACATAGCGCACGGGGGTGCTGCCGTTGCGCCAACAATAGGGGTCGCCACATTGGCGTGTCGGGTTGCCCTGGAAGGGGAAGGTGGTGCTGGTGTGCCAGCCACCCGTGGTCAGCCGCGCCGCGAAAAAGCTTTGGATGGCCCCGACATTCGCGCCATTCGAGCAGGCATTGATGAGTTTGAATTGATAGGTCGTGAAGGCATACGTGTCGCTATAATTCCCAGCGGAGACGCTGAAGGAATCGGCGGGAAAGGTGATGTCGCTGAACCCGCTGCCCGCACTCGCGGCCCCGGCACTTGCGAAGGTGCCGATCTGGTTGCAATTCGTGACGCTTGCGGGAATCGGCGTGGCGGGGGCGGGGGTATCGCCAGCGGCGGGCGTGCCCGTGGTGGGTGTGCCGCTGCTGGTCGTCGCGCTGGCCTGCGGCACCGTCGCCACCGTGGTGGTGGTGCCCCCACAGGAGCACGCCAACAATGCCATCAAAAATGGAATGGCGAGGCTGAACCGTCGCCAATGTCGCGGAAACATCCGCATGATGAAAACCTCCCAAGCCTGAACACCCTCTCGGGTAACCATTTGCGCCTGCATCACCATACAAACGCGCGTCAGACTGTTTTGTTGGTATCCACGTTTATCTGTGCTGCGCCGTGGCGGCAAAAGGTACTACCATCCATTCATTTCTTGCCAGGGTAAATCGGGCGGCGTACAATGAGTGCCACTGTAAGACAAGAAGCGCTTGAATGCTGAGAACGGCAGCACTGTGCCCTTTTTTGGCGCGCTTGCCGGGGGGGTATACATTTATGCAAACGACACGGAAATCGAGTGAGCCATTATTGGCTGTGCCTGGCATGGTGGGCGATCCCAACCGCCCAACCATGACCAGCATCATCCAACGCGAATTGAATGATTTCGAGCAACGTGATGTGCGGCGCGGTCGCGTGGCGGGCCGCCTCATCTTCTTGCAAGTGGCCGCATTATTGATGACGGTGCCCCTGGCGTTTTGGCCCAGGGTGCAGCCCACCGAGATCGCGCTTCTGGTGGCGGGTTTGTTGGCCTTTGGCTTCGCGTGGGTGCGCAACATCAGTGGCAACATCACGCAGGCGCGCACCATCCTCATCAGCGCCAGCCTGGCGGTCACGGCGGCGAATATCGCGGGGCAGATGGTGTGGCATCCGGGGCAGGTGCTGCCAGTGGGGCTGGCGACCTTCCCCTTTTTGCTGACGATCTTCAGCGCGGGCCTCCTTTTTCAGCCCGAGGTGGTGCTGTTGGTGAGTGTGGCCAGCATCGCCTTCAGCGCGGTGCTCTTCTTTGGCGCGCTCGTCCTGGCGACGAAGGTCGAAATCGCTGATCCAGCGGTGTATTATCTCGCGGTGATCGCCTTGGGGCTGCAAGCGCTCGCGGGTTTCATGGCGTGGCAGGTGGCCCATTTCATTTTGGACTATTCCAGCGAGTTGGCCCAAGCGCGCCGCGAGGAATTCATCGCCACCCAATACGAAGCCTTGCAGCGTTCGATGGAAGAGGGGACGAATCGGCTGCGCGAGCAGGTGGGCACCATCGCCACCGGTCTGGTCGCGCTTTCCACCCGCAACTATGCCACGCGCATCACCCTCAACGAGGGTGAGTTGCGCCCTCTAGCGGATTCCTTCAACTTGTTGGCACAGCAACTGGGGACCGTCGCGGAGTCTGACCATGCTCAGGTGAGCCTGGTCGATGACCTGATGCTGCTGATGGATATCGCTGGGCAACTGGCTGAGCGTGGTGTCAGCAACACCCCCACGCCGCCGCTCGCCAACATCCCCGCCCCCGCGAACGCGACGGGCAATCTGTTGCGCAGCGCCATCATCACCTTGCAACGTGCCAAAGAGGGAGTGGAGCAACGCTTCACTTTCATGCGCGATGCCACCATCGACGCGGCCCATCGGCTCAACACCGCCGCCGAGCAGACCTACACCGGCGAAAAATCAATCTCGGTGACCTTGGGCACCATCGGTGGCTTGCGCACGAAGGCCGATCAGATTTTGGGCAATGCCGAGCATCTGAAAGGCTTCATCGATGTGGCGCTGCAAGAGTTGGCCCCCCTGCTGCCCGCAGAGGTCAGCGCCCACGCGCGCCTTGCCACGCCTGAACCCCAGGCCCCGCCAGAGGTGCAGCAGGTGATGCCCAGCGTCACCATCACCATCCCCGCCATTCTGGAGGGCACCGAGTTGGGTCCGGAAGATGTGGGGGCCCAAACCCTCGTGCCCACCACGGCCAATGTCCCCGCCGATGCTCTGTCTGCCGCGATGGACCAAACCGCTCAAGCGCATCTGCGGGCCGTGTGGGCGGTGCTCTCGAAAATGCTCGAAGAGGTGGGCCAGCAACTGCGCGACACCGGAATCGTGCAAGAGCAACTGGGCATTTCATCGCGTTCCATGCGCCAAGTTGACACTGATCTGATCGCCATGCGCCAACTGCTTTTGCAGATTCGCAAGGTGATGGAGCAGATCTATCTGGCTTCGTCGCCCACCCGCACCACTGGGGCCTTGCTGCCCCCCCCGGCTGCCGCGCCCGAGATCAGCGCGACGGATCTGCTGGGCAACGCCGACCATGGCGGTGACGATCAATAGCCGATCTCTATGCAGGACCCTTCCCAACCATGATTGGGAAGGGTCCTGCGTTTTGGGGGAAGCCGCGTCGCAGCGCGTGCCTGGGCCTCAGTCGTGATAGTTGCGCTCGCCAGCATAGATGGCGATGGGGAGCGTGTTTTCCGCAGGGGTGATGGGGCAGCTATAGCCATCATTATAGGCGCAGTAGGGATTGTAGGCTAAGTTGAAGTCGAGGATGGCAAACGGCACGCCATCGTGCTCGTGTTCTTCTTGCACATCCAGATAGCGGCCCGCGCCATAGGTCTCTTTGCCCGAGAGGGCATCGCGAAAAGGGATGAAGATGCCCGTATCATCGGCCTCTGGGTCATCCGCGACGCGATAGCCTGTCAGCGAATATTCTTGCCCCTCAACGGTGAAGCGCACCGTGCAAAAGCGGGCATAGAGGCGTGTGGCACCGTCGCTGGTGGCGAATTGTGTGTGGTCGCCCTCGGGCAGTTTCTCGATCTGCACTTCCTGGCGGAGCGCGAAGAAGGGGGGATAGTAGTTTAAGCCCGTGAAGGTGGCGCGTTCCTCTTCGAGAATCGGTGATTGCTCGGATTCCTTGAAGAAGGCGTCTTTTTCTTGGCGGAAGTGGGTGAGTGCCTTGCTGTAATCTTGTTCGATGCCCACGGGTCGGCTGCTCCTTTTGGGTGACGCGAAATAGCGGATTTCGTTGGCCTCATTCAACCACATCAGATGTGGCAATGCCAGCCGGATTGAGCATGACGATGGCGATGCCTACCAGGGTGATGGCAACCCCCACCAACGTGAGCGGCTGGGGGATCTGATGCAGGAATATCGCCCCCAGGATGATGCCGCCCGTGATCTCTTGCGTGATGACGAGGTTGATGAGGGTCGGATTCGCCCGCCGCAACGCCGCATTATAGAGGGTGTGCCCCATCCCCAGCGGGACGATGCCCAGGGCCGCCACCGCGCCCACCGCGCCGAGGGGGTAGCCGTGCCGCCAGGCCAACGCTGCCGCCACTGGCAACAGCCACAGCGCGGCAAAGCCATAGACATGGAATGTGTAGCGAAAGAGGGGGTGCCGCTCGCACTCTAGCCGTCCGCCGAGCGAATAGATGGCCGAAAAGAGCGCCGCCACGAGAGCCAAGCCATCCCCAAAGAGGACGCAGTGCCCCTGGCCGATGTTGCACTGCCCAAAATCTGGCTGAAAGCCGCTCAGCAGGGCGATCCCGCCCAGGGCGACGGCCAACCCCACCAGCGTGCCCACCCGTGGGCGCTCACCCAGAAAGATCGCTGCCAGCACGGCGATGAAGATGGGGGAGGTGTAGGTGAGCGCGACGGCGTGCGCGATGGAGGTGAAGCTGAGCGCCGCCACATAGGCGCTGAGGTGAATTGCCAGGGTCAGCCCATAGAGCACGAAACGCCGCCATTCGCCGCGCCCCAGTCGCATCGCTGTGCGCGTGGCGAGGCCCAACACCCCCACGAATCCCGCGCCGATGGCCACACGCCAAAAGGCGATCTCCAACGCACTGAACGGGGGATTCGCCACCAGCACGAAGACTGGTGCGACCGAGAAGCAGCCCACCGCTAGCAAGCCTAAGCCGATGCCCACGCGCTGCTCTGCCGCACCAGTTGCTGGCTTTGGTATTCCCGCGCTTCCCATTGCACCGTCTCGTTTCTCTATCGCATGGTTGCCTGGAGCAGGGGAATGTCACCACCTGCGCCGTGGTGCTACCCCTCCGCTAATTTCGTGGCAGCGGCGAGCAGGGTGATGCTTTCGTCGAGTTCGGCGCGGTCGCCATTGGCGCGTGCCAGGGCGACGGCTTGCTTGGCCCGCGTCATGGCTTTGGCCGAGTGGCGCAGCCGCACCGCCAAGGCGGCGACGCGGCGGGTGGCGAAACCGATGACGCGCATATCCTTGCGTTGCAGGGCTGCCGCCAGCGCCTCATCCGCGAGCATCTCGGCGCGTTCCCACTCGTGTTCATCGATGGCGAGGTCTGCCAGTTGTGTCGCCAAGAGCAACGTCTCGTTCGTCGCCTTCACCATGCGTGCCGCCAGCAGGCCGGATTCCAGCAGCGGGCGCAGCAACGCGCGTGCCGGGGGCGTGCCGTTGCGCCGCAGCAAGGGACCCAGCAACTGGCAGAGCCGATAGATGTGCTCCGCCGCGCCTAATTCGCGGGCATAGGCCGCCGCCAACAGGATGTGGGGCGCTTCGGGTTCCAGCGCCACCCAGGCTTCGTCGTCGGTCAGTGCCTCCAGCGCGGGTTCAGGGGTGAGGGTGGGTGCGTCATCGTCTGCCGTCGCCTCGTCATCGCTGGATTGGACGTCGTTGGGCGTTGGCAGCGTCGGCCCCGCGATGACCTCCGCGAAACGTACGCCCCAGTTGGTGAAGGTCGCCGTGACGATATCGGTCGGTTCCAGATGGGCTAATTCATCGATGCGCTTCGCGGGGATCGTCCAGGTGGTGAGGCCGCTGCTGGCGATATAGCGCACATAGGGATCGATGCGGATGCGTTGATAGGTGCTGGGCGAGCGCGTGGCGAGGTCGGCCTCGGGGTGCAGGTCGGCGCGGTCCACCAGGGCCAGCGCCACCAGATGATCCAGGTCCTCGGGTGTCACCAGTTCATCCAGCGCGATGCCGCTCTGGACGGCGACGGTGAGCGCATGCTCGCGGCTGATGGTGGCGGGCAGGGGCGACCACACGGCGAGTGTGTGCAGCAGCCAGCGCTGCTCGCGCGTGAGGGCGCGATAGAGGAGGATGTAGGCGACATCGACCCCCAGGTGTTGTTGCGTGCCATCCTTGCCAACGGGGCGCAGTTCCATCCACTGCACGGTGTCGGCGATGGCGCGGGCCGTTGTGCCAAGTTCCACGATGGCAGCGGCGATCAGATGCAACGCCGTGCGGGTGGTGCCAACGAGTTGAATGACGCGCTCGACATCGACCTCCGAGAGTTCCTCGGCGATCTGGGCACGGTCGGGGGCGTGGCTGACAAAGCTATCCAGGGCCAGGGCGCGCCGCCGCACCTCGTCGCGCAGCACCTCTGCTGCGTCTTCGGGCGCGACCACCTCTAACTGCTGGATGGTGGCTTCGAGCAACTCCGAGGCCTGGAGGGTGGAGGGATCAGGATATGACATGGGCAAACCCTTCTTGGTGGTGCGTAGATGGGGGATCGACATATATCCTAACCGTACAATAGAATATTCGTGCAGCGCAAGGTGATTTCACGCCGTGCGTGGCGCGGAGGCCGCCGCGAACCAGCCGATGCCCAGCGGCACCATCAGCACCAGCGCGAAGGGAAACAGCGCTCCCAACCCCGCCCGCCCGATGACATTGCCCGCCAACCAGGGAACGAGTGCCGAGCCGGTGATGCCCAGACTGGTAAGGAAGCCGATGGACCCCGCCAACATCCGCGCGGGGATGCGCTGTGACGCGAGCGCGATCATCGTCGGGAAGATCGGCCCCAGGAAGAAGCCGATGATGGGGAGCGCGATGCTGGTGCCAACGCCATTGGGAATGAGCACTGCCAGAGCGATGCCGACCCCCGTGCCGATCAGGCATTCCGTGATCATGCGCGCCTCGCCCACGCGGCCAACGCGCCGCGCCAGGATGATGCGCCCCAGCGTCAGCCCTCCCCAATAGCTGCTGATCACCCAGCCCGCCGTCAACAGCGGCACCGCGCGCGCCTCGTGCAGCACACTGAAGCCCCAACTGCCCAAGCTCGCTTCCAATCCCACATAGACGAGCAAGAAGAGCGCGCCACTGGCGACGAAGCGCAACCGCCAGGGGGCCACCACGCGCACCTCCTGCGCGTCGGTGGTGGGCACGCCCACCGGAACGCGCAGGATGCTCCACAGACTGAGGGCGATGCCCACACCGCTCAGGGCCCACACCGCATAGGTCGCGTTCCAGGGGGCATGCAGGGTCAGCAATCCGGTTGCGACGAGGGGGCCGAGTAACGCACCGCCCCCATAGCACGCATGGAGATAGTTGAGCGCCGCCCCATTGTTTGGTACGCTGGCCAAATAGGCATTCAGTCCCGCGTCGAGCGTCGCCAGGCCGCTGCCAATGAAGATGCCCGCCAGCAACACCCCCACCCATTGCGGAGGATGCAACGCCACCACGCCCGTCCCCACCGTGAAGAGAAGGGTGCCCCCCGCCAAGAAGCGCCGGATGCCCAGCCGCGCGATGAAGCCCCCCATGTTGAAAGACACCAACAAATAACCGATGGTTTGGCTGACGAAGAGCAGCGCCACAATCGCGGCGGCCAGTCGATAATCCGCGCGCATGCTGGGTAGCAAAGCGCCAATCGCGCCATCATGCGCGCCAATCAACACAAAGGCGACATACGCCAGCACGATCTGCTGGCGTGGAAGGCTCATCTGCACGGGGCGGCTCCAATGGGAAGGATGCGCTCTAGCACTAGCGTATCACATGCGCCAGGCACGTTTGTGTTCTGTCAGCGTGGCGGCACGGTGTGGCTTGACAAGCGTTCGTTTGCTCTTTATGATCAGGGGGCGAAACTCAACCAGGAAAAAGAGGAGAGCAGTGTGACGCAGCCAGTCGGTCAACCACCACAGTTTTTGGTTGTCGCGGCCCCCGGTGTGGCAGGGGCACAGGTCATCACCGAGGTGCTGAACCAAAACGGCTGGCAGGCCGTCCTCGTTCACACGCCAGAGCACATCGTCTGGCCTCGCAAAGCCGCCCTGGTTGTGCTCACTCCGGCGACGAAGGATGATCCCGTCATCGCGGCTCTCGCCAGCATCCCAGGCTTGCCACGCGTCCCCATCTTCGCCGAGCCGATGGTGTTGCCCCATGGCGACTGGCTGAGCGCGCCTGTGTTGCTAGCAGCGAATGCCCCTGACACGCTGCGGGCCGTGCTGGAGGCTGTCTTTGGCGTGGCCCCGCAAGCGCAATCCGCCGCCTCATTGTTGGCAGCCCCACCAGCGCCTGAGCGGCACCGGGAGCGTGGTGCCATTTTCGGCATCGGGGCGTTGGTCCTGTCGGTCATCGTGGTGATTGCTGGTATTTTCGTGATGACGAATCGGCCAGGGGGGCACCTGTTGGGCGTGGCTGCAACGGCGACGCCTCCACCGTCCTATACGTCTGAAACGCCCGGCCTTTATTGCGACCACGGGCACGCGGTCTGGCGCAAATCTCAGAATGTGCAGATCACCTGTGCGGCCAATGGAACCCTGCTGAATGTGCAAAAAGATGATGGCTATTTAGAATACACGACATTTGAGCCACTTTTCAGCACCATCCCGAACGATTATCGCCTGGATGTGCAAACAACCTTTGAAAGTGGGGACGCAAACACAATGGCCTATCTCACAGTCCATGAGCAGGTTCCGTATGGTTGTCAATTCTTTGCCGCGCGAGCGAATGGCTCATGGTTCATTGAGCGTCTCAACAAACAGGGCCACTTTGATGGCGAGTTGGATGGGGGAAGGTTTGACACGACTGCCAAGACGCTGAATCTGCAAGTCGAAGTCCATGGTGGCAACATGGTCTACACAATTAACGGCCAAAACGTGAGTAGCATCACGGACAATACATATCTGTCCTCGGTCAATCTCGCCTTTGGCGTCTTTGATCCGCACGGAACAAAGCCATACTCTGCCCTCTTCACCCATTTCGTCTACACACCATTGCCATAGATGCATGTGTGTGGCTACGGTTGCGGGGTTTGGGTGGTGGAGAAATGAGGAGCCGCTACCTCAGCAAACACCATCTTGCGGTAGGTGTCGGTAACTGAGAGCGTCACATTCAGGCTGGCGAGCATCGAGGCTTGCGCGATCTAGCTTCAGATATGCTTCAACGGTATAGTACGTGGATTTTGGTTGAGCGGCCATCCCCTCACCTCGTCTAGGATTTCGTCATCTGTACTATATCATGGCGCCTCTTTTGTCATTCGCCCCAGCCGTGATATGCTCTTGTGGAGTAGGATCACTGTCGCCACGGCGCAGCGGGAGGAAACAGGGCGTGCCGACCATCGAGGGAACCGTCGAGCGCATCGTCTTTCGCAATGTCGAGAACGGCTACACCGTCGCGCGGATCAAGACGGATGACAGCACGCGCCTCTTTCGCGAGGATCTGGTGACGGTCGTCGGCACGCTGCCCAATGTCGCGGTCGGTGAATTGGTGGAATGCAGTGGCGAATGGGAGGTTGATCGTGACCATGGGCGACAGTTGCGCGTGGCACACTTCGTCCCCCACGCCCCCGTCAGTGGCAAGGGGCTGGCACGCTACCTGGGGTCGGGCATCATGCGTGGCATCGGCCCCAAGATGGCCGAGCGCATCGTCGCCGCCTTTGGTGAGCAAACCCTGGCCGTGATGGATCTGGAGCCGGAGCGCTTGATCGAAGTCAAGGGCATCAGTGCCAGCAAGCGCGACGCCATCATGCAGGGCTGGGAAGCGCAACGCGAGGTGCGCAAGATCATGCTCTTCTTACAGGCGCATGAGGTCAGCCCCAGCCTGGCGCGCAAAATCTATGATGTCTATGGTCAGGACGCCATTGGCGTCATTCAGGCGAATCCCTATCAGCTTGAGCAAGATATCTATGGCGTCGGCTTCAAGACCGCCGATGCGCTGGCGATGGAACTGGGTTTGCCAGCGGATTCGCTGCCACGGCTGGCGACGGGCATCAAGCATGCCTTGAATGAGGCGGCGAGCACGGGCCACTGCTATCTGCTGCGCGAAGAGTTGTTGATGCAAGCCGCGACGGTGCTGGGCGTTCCTCCAGAGGTGCTGCCACCCGCCATTGAAGATCTGCGTGCCCGCCGCGAGGTCTTCATCGAAGATGGCGAGCGTGTCTTCCTCGCGCCGTTCTTCTATTCCGAGCAAGGCAGCGCGCGGCGGCTGCGGCGGTTGCTGGCCGCGCCGTCACGCCTGCCCACCATGACCCCGCAACGATGGGAGGCCCTGCTGGCC
>JACDGC010000791.1 GCA_013815535.1 Ktedonobacterales bacterium | reverse complement strand
GGGTCGAGTTGATCTGCACGACGTCGTTTGGTTGCACATCCAGGCAATACCCTGCCAGCGTCTCGGCCCAGCGCCGGACGCGTTCATCCACCATGCTCATGCCGTGGCGATTCTCAGCTTTCTCGAAAAGATGGAATCAGTGTATCACAGCGGGGGGGGCATGGGGCGGCGGCGCGGCGTTTTCGCGGCTGGCTCTGTCTGGCTGCGCTTGACGGCGGCGATGATGGCCGTGACCAGCCGCTTTTCCGTGGCGGCGGCATTGAGCTTGTTGGCGGGGTCTAGGTCATGCGCGCGGATGATGGCCCGCAGCGTCCCCACGCGCAGCGCTTCGAGGGCACGTCGCAAGCCCTCCTCGCCACCTTTGCTGAAAACCGTGAAGGGGTTGGGCACCCCTGTGCCCAGTTCCATGGGGCGCCCGGTCACGCTTGGCCCGAAACGCGACGTTTTGCGGGTGTGCCGCAGCGTGGGTGTGATGGTCTCGGCGGCTGGCGTTGGCGGTGGGGCAGTGACTGCGGCTGGCTCCGCGCTGGGTTCGTCTGCGGCGGTGAAGGGGCTGGCCGATGCTGCGGCTGCCGCTGGCAGGGGGAGCGGTGCCTCAGCGTCGAGAGGGGGTGGCGTGGCCAGCCCTTGCGTCACGCGCGTCGCCAGGGCCGGATCGCTTTCCACGACATCCGCCAGGGCGCGCAGCCATTGGACCAACTGTTTATCGGGCGGCGTGGGCTGTGCATCATCGGCCATGGGGCTCCCTTTCGTGAGGCGACATATAGCCAGCATAGCCGCAACGTGGCGGCGTGTCAAATGGCTGCCCGATGGTAGGGTGGTGCGACCGCCGCACCTTTGGGCTGGCTCACGCGAGCACCCGCGCAGGCGGCGATTGTTTGCGGGTGGGTGTGCGCGCTGTGCCGTCGCTGCTGAAGCGGCACAGCGCGCAGTGGTGAGCTTCATGCAGGCGGCAGACGTTGATCCGTGCGTTTCTTGGTGGGGGTGAGCGTCTCGCGGTGGGTCAGCTTTTGCGCAAGGGCTACGGCATTTTTCGCCGTGCCCACGGCCTCACCGACGTTCTGCCCTGCCTGCCAGATGCCCTGTAAGAAGCGCAACAGCGCGATGACGCCCGCGAGAGAGGTGAGCGAGATGAAGGGCAACTTGAGCGCGGGCAACGTCGTATTCGTAATCGTTGGCGCGATGGCGACAATGGGGATGGGGGCGGCGGTCAGTGGCACCGCGCCGGGGTGTTCACTGCCACCCAGATAGGTATAGATCACCGTCAAAATCAGCGTGCTGGTGTTTCTGCCCGCCGCCACTGCTTGGATGTTCCAGGTAAAGGGTGCCAGGGCATCCAGGTAGCGATGGGCGGTTTGGCTCACCAGGGATTCGCGCGCGGCGCTGGTGAGTTGCCACACAATCGGCCCCGCATCTTGCTGCACCGCCGCTTGCACGGCGACATCTTGATAGTTTTGCAGATCTGTTGGCAAAGGGATGACGGGCAGGGTGGCCGAGGCGACGGGTGTGCCGTTCGTGGGGGTGGGCGTCACCGTCAAGATGTTGCGATTGAGGGAGAGGTTGAGCGTGACGCTATCGCTGCCATTGACCTGTATTTGTAAGGGATAATCGATGCGCGAATAGAGATAGGCATAGGTTTGTGGTGGCTCGGCAGTGGTGGCGGGACCACCAGGGTGGGTAGGCTGAGCCGTCGGTAGCGTATTGGCCGCTGAAGAAGCGCCGCAGCCCGTGATGATGACGCTTGCGATGAGAGCCATGACCCCCAGCGCTGTCAGCAATAGCCAGCGCTCAGGCGGGACGCGGCTCAAGTTTTTGCGCAGCATAAGATTGTCCTCCCATTATGGCTGGGGTGTTGCCGTGGTGACTGCCGACGTGACGGTGGGGGGAAGCGCAGTGAGGGTGGGGGTGGCATCAAGGACCTGATGCGTGGTATCGATAGGATGGACGAGGATAAACGCTGCCATTGCCACACTCAGGCAGGCAATGGCGACGACAAAGCTCAACCAGCGTTGTCGTCGTGGTGTTGGTGTAGCCACAAGATGCTCCTTTGGGTGCGAACATGGCAGACGATTCCATGCGGTTCTTTCACCTTGTATTGCAGCTCACTTATATATATGTTTGGTATTGGCACTTGTTCACACGGTGACTGCCCTTTTTGCTGAATGGTTATAGTTCACATCCCACCTTGCCGCTTTGCTGCGCTCTGGCATTCTGCCTAGCGGCCGCTACTTTTCTATCGTTTGCCTCTCAAGCCCAGGCGGGTAATTGTAGAAAATGGAAGAGAAGCAGTCTCTTAAACACAACTGACCCAGCCGACGAAGAGGATA
>JACDGC010000790.1 GCA_013815535.1 Ktedonobacterales bacterium | reverse complement strand
CCCGTGACGAGCGCGGGCAACACCTGAAGATCGCCGACGAGATGAATCTCGGTGTTAGCCCCTGGCACGAAGGTCGCCATCGCGCCGTTATTCAACAAGAGGTACAACACATTGTTGTCGCCAAAGCCAAGGGAACGAATGCTCTGTGACAACGCGATGGGCGTCCCGCTGGCGACGAATTTTGGACCCCCACTATAGATGACCAAGGTATCGACCTGGGTGGCGATGTTGCGTTGAACCACCACGATGGTCTTGGGTGAATACGCGAAAAAGGGAATGGTCGTGCCCGCCGCCAACGCTGGCAATTTCAAGATCGGCACGGGGTTTTTGTTGTCGGACGAAATGGTCGCGATGGAGGAATTGGCCGGGTTCGCGGCATCGTTGATCAAGAGGGCTGCGCCACCAGGGGCATTCGTCAAAAGGTCAACATTCGCGGCGAAGGGCACATCGCAACTGATTTGCCCCAATTGCTGCGAGATCAACTGCACTTTCCCATCTACCGTGCCCGCAAAGAAATAATTGCCATTCGGATCGCCGTTACCCTTCGGCGCTGGCACCACCACCAGCGAACCGTAGATGTTGCTGGCACAGCCAGGCGGAATGGCGGCGGCATTTGGTAACGCGGCTGAGAGGGGCACGATCTGCGCCTGGGCGTCGTAAGCCACAATGGCCGAACGCACAGCAGGCACGATCTGGCTATCGAGCAGGCTTTGCAAACTGCTGCGCTGCGCGGCAGTGAGATCCAATCCCAAGTCACTCGTCAATAATTGCTGGTCGGTGGAAAGAATGGCAAGTTGATCGGGTAAAACATGAGTGCTGAGGGCGGCGAGATCGCTTTTGCTTTTATTCAGGTCGTTCGTGACCCGGGTTGCCACAACACGCGATTGCGCGAAGGGGCCAAGGGTGAAATCCCACGCGGCGAGTGAGATAGCTACGATCAAGATGACCGCCGCCACGCGCACGATCCAGGCACCTACACGACGACGGGGGCGAGCGGGCGCTGCCACAGCCACGTCGTCGTCAGCGCCATTGGTGTGGATGGTCAGCGGAACGGGCGGCGCGGGGGCGGCGACGCTGGCCCGCTCGGTGGCCTTGGCCACGATGGGCACCGGGCGGGTGGGGCGCGGCTGCTCTTTGAGCAGTTGCAGTTTCGCCAGCACCTCGGGTGAGGCTTCGGGCATCTCACTGATGTGAAAGATACTCACCGTGATGTTGTCGGGGCCGCCCGCCTCATTCGCCAAATTCACCAGAAGCTTGGCGGCTTCTTCGGGGGAATGATTGGAAACGACATCAGAGATGGTCACGTCGTTGACATACCCATGCAAGCCATCCGAACAGAGCAGCAAGGTATCGCCTTCCCGCGCTGGTTCCACAAAGACATCGGCAGTGACATTGATCTGGGTGCCCAATGAACGGGTGATGACATTGCGGTGCACATGGTTGCGCGCTTGCTCTTCGGTCAGCACGCCCGCGCGCACCTGCTCGGCCACCCACGAGTGGTCTTCGGTCAGTTGGCGCAGTTTGCCATTCCGCACGATATACGCACGGCTGTCACCGATGTTGGCGACATAGAGGATGCCCTGGCACAAGACAGCGGCGACCAGCGTCGTGCCCATGCCCGCCCGCCCGACATTCTCGCGGGCGATGGTGAGGATGGCTTCGTTGGCTTGCTTAATCGCCTGGGCCAAGCCTTGCAACACGTCACCATGTGCGGCTTCAAAGTAGGTCGAAGTGATGGTTTGGACGGCGACCGTGCTGGCGACTTCCCCAGCGGCGTGCCCGCCCATGCCATCTGCCACGACGAAGAGCGCGCCATCCTGCTCCAACTCCTGTGGATCGTCTGGGACGCGCTGGGCGAGATTATCTTGATTCTCGCTCCGCTTGCGTCCAACGTCCGTCAGTTCAGCCGCCTCAATGCGGAGTTGCTTTGCCAACGCTATCCCCTCCCCCTGGCTCGATGTTTGCCACCGTCCGGCTCATGATACACGCTTTTCGCCTCAAGCGCAACGCTTTGGCCCCATTTCTCATCTTGCGCGCTTGCTCCTAGGCCTTTTGGCCCTCAACCTGCATACGCGGGGATCATGGCTTCTATAGGTATAAACGCCCAACTGCTCTCATCTGAACACGGCTACCGCGGAGCAGGAATAAGTTCCTATCTCTGGCGTTTGGTCCAGGGATTGGCCCATTTTGGGGGGGACCATCGGCTTACCATCTTTTGCGCCCGCGATCTTGCCGCGCAGATGCCGCCGCCCTTGCATGGTCAGGCCGCCCCCTGGCCGATGCGACGCAAAGTGACCCGCGCCGCATGGGAGGTGCTCGCGCTACCC
>JACDGC010000058.1 GCA_013815535.1 Ktedonobacterales bacterium | reverse complement strand
CATGTTCCTCTCCAACGGCATCCAAGAGGGCCAATGGTTGAACGTCGCCTACGAGGCATATATGCCGCGCCGCGACGATCTGCCCTACCACGACTGGATCAAGGGCATGCGCGGCGACAAGTTGGCCCGTTTGGGAGTGCGCGACGGCGACCTCCCTGAATCACAAGACCCCGCCCTTACGCGGATGTCTGACACTGATTGGCTCCGTGGGGGGCCACGCTAAGGAGTAACCAGCCATGACTATCAGCGCGCAGAAAATCCGCCTCGGCGCGGCGTCCCAGATGCTCTTTGGGTCACAGGACTTAGGCGCATCCAAGGGTGGACTCATCTTCAAATACGACCCCAAATTCATGGAGATCAAGTGCGATCAATTCCTCGCCCCCGTCGCGGTTTTCAAGACGGAAGAAGCGGCGGATGTCGAAGTCGCCCTCTACCAGACGCAAATGGCCCTCATCTCCGTGGGCTATGCCGTCTATGGCCTTGGCAACGTCACGACCGTGGCGGGCACCCCCAACACCGACACGCTGAAGTTCGGCGGGCAGGTGTACGTGCCCATTTCCACCTTCGATGCGACGATCCCCAAGAACGACAACACGACGAACAACCTACTCCTGCACCTCAACAAGATTTTCTCGGCGAAGGGTGCGCCGCTCAATTTCGCGCGCGACAAAGACACGGAGTACAAGGTCACGTTGCAAGCCCTCGCCGACACGACGCAAGCGGCGGGTCAGCAACTAGGCTATTTGGTCGAGCAGTATTAAGCTGCTAGAAAGAGTCCCCATCATGTCCAAAACCGTCGAAACCGCCGCCCTGCCCCTCGTGGTTGTGGGCGACAAATCTTTCCCCGTTGGTGCCGTCACCGCGCACCAGTTGTTCAGTGCGAAGAATCTGGTGGTCGATGTCATCATGGGTTGGCGCATCCGTCAGGCCACGCGCAATGCCGAATTGACCCTGCGGGCGCAGCGCGAGATCGCCGAACCCGCCACACGCAGCAGCCTCGCTGTCGCTATGGGCATCGGCGAAGACGACCTCAAAGACGCCCAAGCGATGCAAGCCCGCATGCTGCAACTCATGGATGAAAGCGGCTACGGCGGCAACTTCGGCATGGTCATGGATATTCTCTCGGCCTTCTCCGAACGACAAATCCTCGATCTCGCACGGTTGCTGCTCGACCGCGATACCCATACCCGCGTCACCCTCGACTTCGTAGAGGAACACTTCGATCTGAATTGGCTCATCGAAGCACTGGGCTATTTCCTTGAACACAACCACCTGCCGAGTCTGATAAAAAACTTGCAACGGCTGGCGACTATCTACCGTATGCAAGCGCCGCCAGCCGACCCGTCGCCGACCTCGGATTCTACGAGCAACTAGAACGCGCCATCGCTGAGGCGCACGAATATGGCTACGGTGAGCAAGAGTGTCTTGACCACTCACTTACGTGGCTGAACTTCGTGCGCGAATATCACACCGAGCGCCGCGCCAAAGAGGAAACGATCCGCATCCGCATCAATGGTCGTTTGCAACTGCAAGCGGCGATGCTAAGCGGGGTCATGTTCAACGACCCCAAGGCGGGCATGGACCTCTACGAAAAGATGCTGGCCGAATTGGGCGACGACGACGAGCAAGCCGCCAGTGATGAAGCCTGGTTGACCAATCCCCAAGCGACGACTGATGCCTCCATCCAAAGTGTGTTGCCCATGCGATCCCTTGCCGACCTCAAAGAAACACTGGAAAAGAGATACCATGAACGACGAAGAACTGCTGACGCAGCCGGACGTAACGCCGGAGGGGGCGGTGCCGGAAACGATGCCGAACCTCCCATCCTTGGAACCTGATGCCCCTCCACCGCCCGCTCCGGCCCTCGCGCCGGAACCCGTGGTGGAGGTAGTTGCCCTCGATGCGGATTCCGCCGTGGGGTGCACGCATCGCGTCATGACCTATGACGGCCCCAGCGACGTGCTGGTGCTGCGCGTCAAGCAGGGTGAAACTTTCTTGGTGCCTGATGCCCTGCTGGCCGTCATCGACCAACTCACGGCGCATGGCCACATCTTTACCCTCGCTGAATAACTCTTTCCCGTCGTCTCGCCCGCATTCCTTTCCAGGGGTGCGGGCCTTTTGTTGTGTGGTGCAGGTGCCGTATGTCCAACGTCGTCTTTTCCTTCGATGCACAGGCATATGGTGTCCTAGCCGCCGTCGATTCCATGATCGGCGCGTTCAGCAGCCTTGAAAACGCCGTCAGTAGCATGGTCACGTCGTTTGGCAGCATCGCCAGCCAGAGCGCGACGATGATGGCAGGGCTGGGATCGCTGGTCGAAAACTTTGGCGCACTGTCAGGCAGCATGGACCAGGGCAGCACCTCTATGTCCAAGGCGGGCACCTCGGCCAACAACCTCGCTTACCAGTTGCAGCAGTTGGGCGAACGAGCGCAGGATGCCGCGCGCCAGCACAATGAGATGGTGCAGCAAATCACGCAGCAGGAAGCCGACCTCACGCAAACGACCAAGGAGCAGATCGCCAAACGCACCGAATCGTATGATGAGTCGCTACAAAAACTGGTGCAATCCCACGAGTACGCGACGCAGCAGATGCAAGATCAGGAACAACAACTGACCCTAAGTTATGAGGATCAGATCGACAAACGCCTGGTCGCCTTGCAAGATCCGCGTGCCCTGCAACACCAGCAATTCACTTTGGCCCTTTCGCAGCAGATCGACGCCCTGATCGCTACGGGGCAGGGCGACCGCGCCAAGGGGCTGGAAGCACAACTCACCGCCGAGGATGCAAGTTATCAAAATTACATTCGCAACACTATCGAACCCGCGTATCAATTCCTCGACAAGAAAAATTATGATAGCCACCAGTTAGCCTTGCAGCGCTTGCAGCAGCGCATGACCAAAGAGCAAGCCACGTATGAGGAGCAAACAGCATATCTCAAAAAGCACTATGACGAAGAATTGGCAACGATTGAGACACACTACCAACAATCGGAACGCAAGCTGGAAGAACACCTCGCCAAGGAAAATGCCTCATACGCCCAACAGGCGGAACGGATTGCTGAGCAACGCGCGCATTTACTGGCGAGTGGGACGGGTGGCAGTGGGGGCGGCATCGGCGGCGCAGCCCCGTATGGGAGTCCGCCCACCGATCAATTCATCGCCCTATTTCGACAACTGGGCATCAATCCCTCGACCCCTGGTGGCGCTATCGCTGGGGAAAACGCCCTGCAAGCGTGGCTGACGGGTGGGTCATATGGCGGGGTGAACTTCGGCCAAGGCTACGCCCCGCGCAGTCAGATGAACGTTCAACAGTTGTGGGGCGTCATCACGCAGGGCATGGCCTATGGGCAAGACCCGACGAAGAACCTGGGCGGCGGCAACCTGCTCGATGTCATCTCCAACCTCATGGTCAACGCGCAGATCATCAACGGCAAAAGCCCCGGCGCGGCATTCAATAGCATCCTCTCGATCTTTGAGAAGGCTGAATCGGGCAATACCATTGGCCTCGAACGGCAGCTTGCGGCGTTGGGCATCAGCCCACAACTGCTGGAAAAGTACGGCGTGCAGTTCGGTGGCCGTGGCGGCAAAACCATCATGAACCCTGGATCGGTGCTGGGGGCATTGGAGCACATCGGCCTCAGCCCTGGATTCGCGGGGCAAGGGGAGCGGCAATCGCAGATCACCCCGCAGGGCGCGGCGACGCGCTTACGCGATATGTGGACCGGCGTTACCACGGGGATTGTGGGCAATGTCAACGACCCCACATCACTCATGGCGCGGTTCATGGTCGAACTTAACCGCCTCATTATGTTTCTCCAATCCCATCGCCAAGACATCATCGCCTTTGGAAAAACTGTGGGCGAATCGTTATTGGGCACGTTTGACCATTTCGTCACGTTTTTGCAATCCGCCCAAGCACATCGCTTGCTGGGCGATATTGGCGATGCTTTTCACCACATCGGCGACGCCTTGCACTGGATGGGCCAGCACAAAGATATCCTCATGTTATTGGGGGGATTACTCGCTGTACAGGTGGGCGGCAAGCTGCTAGGGGGCCTTGCTGGGGGCGTGATGGGCCTCGGTGGTGGACTGCTATCTGGTGGACCCTTGGGGATGCTGGGCGGGGCCGCTCAGGGCATCATGAATAGTGGCCCCATGGGGAACCTGATGCTCTCCATGTTTGGTGCCCTCACTCCTGGCGCTGCTGCGGGAAACATGGGACGCGGTATCCTTGGTAGCATTGCGTCACGGTTTGGGGGTGGGCGTGGTTTCGGGCAAGACGCCGGAGTCGTGAAGGACATCATCGACCGCTTAGGGGTCAGCGGCGCACTCACCATGGGCGGCGGCGCAGTGCCAGGCTACGGCCCTCTTGCCAGTATTGGCCTCCGTGCGGGTGTTTCGCCGTGGGCGGCACGCCTCGGCGCATTCATGCAAAACCCTGGCGAAGCCTCGCAGATCATGGCATCCGAAACAGGGGCCAACATCGGCACGGCGGGACGGGTGGCGGGCATGGCAATACGCGCTGCCCCTGGTGTCATTGCGTCGAGTGCGGGGGGTATTGCGTCGAGCATTGGTGGATTGCTCAGTGGCGGTGGTGCCAGCATGATCGCGGGCATCGGCCCTGACCTCGCAGGGATCGGTCCCGCCCTGCTCGGCATCGCCGCTGCTGCTGGCCCAATCCTACTGGTCGTCGGGGCCATCGCAGGACTCTTCGCGGTTTTGGTCATGAACCGCGAGAAAATCCAGCCCTTCCTTACCATGCTCGGAAACTTCTTTGGAGAAAAATTAAAGGAAGCGACCAAAGCGGTCACGCAGTTTGTGGCCGAAGTCCAATCCCGCCTTGGTCCCGCATTCGGTCCTGGGTCACTTATCTACAAAGGGGTGATGTTTTTCGCTTCACTCTGGATGGCGATCTGGCCTGGTATCCAGAAAATCTTTTCTGGGGTGTGGTCCGTCATCGAAGGGGTTATTAAGGTCGTTTGGTCGATCATCTCCGGCATCATCCTGATTGGCTTGGACTTGCTCGGTGGCAAATGGGGCAAAGCCTGGGACGATATCAAAAACCTGCTACGCGGCGTATGGGACGGCATTTTATCCATTTTGCGCGGCGTGTGGTCGATCATTGTTGGCGTGGTCACAGGCGCTCTAGCGGGTATTTGGCACATCATTCAGTCCGTGTTTGGCACCGTCTGGAACTTTATTTCGGGCATCTTCAAGAATATTTGGAATGGCTGGACGGATCTTTGGTCAAAGAAAATCCCCGATGCGCTGCACACGGCGTTCAAGTGGATCATGGATCGCTTGGGGGATCTGGGCAAAGGCATCACAGACTTTTTCACAAAAACGGTCCCAAACGGCATCGCGCAAGCATTCAGCGGTATTGGCGACATCCTGAAAAAAGCCGTCGATTTCCTGATCGATCATGTGTTGCCCGATCCATTGAAGGGTCCGGTGCATGCCGCCCTCGGCTTCGAGCAAGGCGGCTATTACCCTGGTGGTCAGGTTGCCGTGGTGGGTGAGGCGGGACCGGAACTATTCTTCTCCGGCGCAGCGGGGACGGTGGTAAGCAACCGCCAGATTCGGGATGCGTTGTCAGGATCGGGCGGCGGTGGTGGGGGCATGCGTCCCATCGTCATCACGGGTCCGGTCCACATCCATGACGTGCAAGACGCCGAGGGCTTGTACCACCAAATCAATCGCATGTCGGGGAAATATCAAGAGCACGGCACACGGGGAGGCAACACGTAATGACCATCGCGTATAGCTACGGCGGCTTCCTGCTGCATGATGGCGTCACCTATTTTGTTGAAGGGGTGCCGCTCGATTGGCCCGATCTCAAACCCGCCATGACTAAGATCGCGCGCCTTGATGGGATGAAGAAGAACGGCGAGACGCGCGACCAGCGCCAGTTGTCTTTGACCGTCGCGGTGATGCCCCCTGCGGGCACCCGCGTGGCGTTGGATGCAGCACTCGACGCGCTGGATGTCGCCCTCAACCAACGCGGGTGCCCGCTCATCCTGCATGGCGATGGCCGCTATTTCGTGGGAGATTGCGTGGGGTCGAAACGCCTCATCAACCATCCCGCTTACGTCGCCATGCAGCTTGATTTCGTGTGCTATCAGCCTTTTGCCCTCAGTCCGACCCCGCAAAGTCTCATTGCCACCAGCCCCATCACGGGCAGTGGTCCCTACTTGCTGACGGCAACGGTGCAGGGCGGCGGCACCATCTATGCCCTGCCCACCATCACCATCACCAATACCGGAGCCGTGGCGCTGAGCGGGCTGACCCTCACCAACGTGACGCAGAACGTGGGCATCACGCTCATCAACCTGACCCTCAATCCTGGGGAGTATTGCACCCTCCAATGCGATCCAGGGGCGGTAAACAGTTTGGGCTACACCATCACCAAGAATGGCCTCGTCACCACTTTGTACGATTTCGCGGGCACGTTCCCCACTCTTGATCCCATCGCCGATGTCTGGGCGGTTTCGGTCGCGGCCACCGCCGCGCCGACATTCAGCGCGCAGTGGCAGTGGACGCCACGCTATCTCGCCTAGGAGCGTGCTATGACTCTTGCCACCCAAATGCTCATTGATGGCGCGAAAGCCGTGTACGCCCTCAACGATCTGACAGGCACCACCACCGCCGTCGATGCCACCGGAATCTACAGCGGCACCTACACAGGCAACGTGCAGCCCGGCCAGCCGAGCATCATTCGCGCCGAACCGCTGACCCCCAGCACGTACTTCGATGGGGCCAGCGGCTATGTCGCCCTACCCGTGGGCCTCGACCCGACCGGATGGAGCAAAATCACCGTGGAGGGCGTCTTCCAGTTACCCGTCGCGCCCGCCTCCAACGAACGCCTGATCGCTAACAGCCACACGGATGCGAATTTTAAGGGCTTTCAGATGCTCATCAATAGCAGCCTCAATGGTGGCGTCTTCAACGTTGGCACGGGGGGCAGTGGCAGCGGCTTCGCAGGGTTCACCGTCCCCATTAGCCTCAATACGCCCTATCATTTCACGGGCACCTACGATGGCGCACAGGTGCTCATCTTCCTCAATGGCGCTCCGGTAGGCGGTGTGCCATGGACAGGGACCATCGCCAGCAGCGGTTTCCCCATCAATATCGGGCGCAACCCTGCGTACACTGGTGATTACAGCACCGCGCTCTTGTCGTGCTTCGCCATCTATAACGCGGTCCTCACCCCCGCCCAGGCGGCGGCACATGCCTATCTCGCCCTGCATCCCCCAGCGATTATCACGAAGCAGCAGGTGGTCAAGGTCTACTCGGCGGCGGGGGCATTCCTTGACGTGTGGCGTGACGCCCCGCTGCTGGGCGATCAGGGGAATGCCAGTGGCGCGACGGCCCCCAAGTTCGCCGTCAACGCCGTCACCAGCCAGGTCACAGTGACGCTGCCCCGCAGTTTCGATAATTTTGATGAGGCTGGGGATCGGCGTGGGCGCGGCACCGTTGGCGCGGGGAACGTGGTGCAATTCTGGACCTATGACAATGGCACCCTCACCAATGGTCGCCTCGTGTATCAGGGCTATATTGATGGCTACCAGCCCGCCATTGATGATGCCGACAACGAGACGGTGCAGGTGATGTTGACGCCCTTTGACACGGCGCTGGGCGACGTGCAGTTCATCGGCACGCAAAACTTTGGCGTTGCGGGCAGTGCGACGACCTATGTTGATCCCGCCGCTATGTTCAAGTGGCCTTTTGCTCCGGTGATTGCCGCCACCAGCAGCAGCACCGTGACGGCGGGGACGACGACAGCGATCACCGTGTCCAACGCTACCAACATGACCCCTGGCTATACCTTGTTCCTGCGCGGCACGGGGGTGGATAGCGCGAAGACCAACACCCCGACGATCCTCAGCATCGTGGGGAACACCGTCACCTTCACCGCCGCAATCCCCACTAATAGTTATAGCAACACGATCATCATCGCTGGGATTGCCCCACTAACCAGCGTCACCGTCGTCACAGGGGGCAGCACCAGTGCTCTCACTGTTTCGGCTACCACAGGACTCGCGGTGAATATGTCCGTGGGAATCGTGGGTACAGGGGGCGATGTGGGCAAGGCGGAAATGGCGACGATCCTCAGCATCGTAGGAAGTGTCGTGACCTTTACCGCACCGCTCGTGAACTCGTATAGTGCGACCATCGGCATTGGTCCTGCGCTGAGTTTCGACCTCATTACTAATCGACCGTATACGTATCCATTGACGCTCGATGCTGGAAACCCCGCCCAAGCGGGTTCGCCCTATCAACTCCAGTTCCATAACCAGAATCTTGCGGATTATTTTGAGGCGGTGCGGACCCTCGCGCCGCAGAACTGGTTTTGGCGCACCAACCACGACACCTTGACCGTCAGCTTTGCCCAAGCGCCGACGACCCCGACACATACCTTTGTCGTCGGCAAGCACATCAACCAACCCCAGTATCAGAAGGATTACAACACCCTCAAAAACGACATCTACGTCAAGGGAACGGGGGTGACTTCACGCGCCACGGGTAGCGACATTGCTCTCTATGGGCGACGCACGCTCACCATTGTGGAACCGCGCATCATCGACCAACACACCTGCGACCGTTACGCGGCGGCGGTGCTGGCCCAGCAAGACGTGGTGCAGTACCGCTCAACCATCAATGTCGTGGATAATCGCGGCGACCTGTCGAATCTGGGGTACGACATCGAGACGATTAAAGTGGGGCAAACGTGTCGTATCGAGAACCCGCAATTCAACGCGGAGCAAACATTGTGGGATCAGGCGGGGTGGGATGTGGACTCGTGGGATTTCCTGCCCACCGCGCAGATCAATCAAACGGTGGTCATCGCAGGACTGACCTACCAATTCGACACAGTGCAATTGGAATTATCCATCCTGCAACCCAGCCAGAATCGCTTCCTCACGAATCTCGCGCGCCAGTTCGCCGCTAGCCAATTCAACTAGCACGATTGACAGCACGGAAAGGTCGTGGGTACAATGAAAATGCGGGGCAGGTTTTGTCTCCCACCCCGCGTTTCTTGTGATGAATGCCTCCAGTTGTCTCACTGGGGGCATCACTTTTGCCTTCTGGCTTATTTGGCGTAGGTGCAGCGCCAGCCGCCAGATGTAACCAGACCATGCGCCGTGCTAGAACGCTTCATGATTCAGCTAGCGTAATGAGATCGCCAATCTCCGTGCGACTGTCTTCTTGTCCATCATCGAGCTTACGCATGTACCGCGCCGTCGTGTCGAGTGAGCCGTGCCCCAAGCGTTGTTGTAATTCCTGTACCGTCGCCTTTTTGAGCAGCAAGGCCGCGAAGGTGTGACGGCTCGTATGGACTTTTGTGGTACCGAGGCGTCGGCCATAGATGCCTCGGATACCATGGTAGCCCAAGCGCTCCCCCGTCAGTGCCCCACGCCCTTCAAGCGCGACCCACACGGGAGCATCGGGTGATTCCGTTTCCCATTCTGACCCATAGCGTGCAGTCAGCCAAAGGCATAGCGCGGCGCTGGCGTCTTGCTCTACAAGGTCGCCCTTGGTCTTGCCGCCCTTGGTGCGGGACCAACGAATCATGACCTTGGCCCCCACAGGGGCGATGTCGCCGATGCTGAGCGACGCTAACTCCGCTGCGCGGCGTCCGGTTTTCAGGGCGACCAAGAGCAGGGCTAGGTCGCGCAGTCCCACGATGTTGGTACGGTCGATGGCTTCCAGCTTGCGGATGACCGTCTCGGTGGCGAGGGGCTTAGCCCCGGCATTCTCCTCGACCCTTGGGTAGTCGATGCGCTTACAGGGATTCTCCGTGAGCCAGCCGTGCTTGATGGCGTAGGCATAGAACGAGGAGATTGCGGAAAGCCGTTGCTTCTGGGTGCTGCGGGCAACAGATGTAGTGCTGATGCGCTGTGGCACCCCGACCCAGCGTTCCACGAACTGCGCCACGGCGCGCGGGTCGCTGTCAAGGTCTAGCCCGTTCCCTTGCAGGGCGGTACGCAGCTTGGCGAGGATAGGGCCATAGGTATCTTCGGTGGCGGCGCTGTTGGTGCGCCCCCGTTTTGCGATCAGCCAATCATGGAGCAGGATGGCCAAGGGATCAGATGAGGGGATGATATCGGTCATGCGTCACCCTCTGCCTCATCACTCATCATGACTTCGCTAATGCGCTCTCGGAGCTTATCCGCAAAAGTTGCTTGCTGGCGCACCACAAATCCCATGATGGTATCAATAAGCGTATCTTCTTGTTCGTTGGTCACACTCCCCGTGCCTTTGCATACTGGGCAGGTGTGCGCTATTTCTTCTGGCACCGCTGACACTTTCCTTTTGATCGGCATGTCATGTCCTACTTTCTGCATAATTATTTCGCCACAAAGAAATGTGGTTATGTTGTATTATAGCATCTTACCCTGTCTGCTGTCAACGTCTTTGACTTGCAATTTCCTCATACCAGACGATATGCGGTCAGACGGGTGAGCCTTTGACGCGCTGTAGGGCAAATCTGTGATCGACCTATCACCTTTCGTCGGACATAGTGAAGCGCCACGCCTTGTTGAGCGTGGCGCTTTGGTGCATATATCGCAGGGCTATGGAGCATCAAAACCTGTCACGGTCCATCCACGTTGTTCTAGAGCATGCTGCAAGAAGACGGGCGTAGCATCACGCATCATTTGCATCGTCATCGCCCCGATATCACTCATGGCGCGTGCAATGTTAAGGGCAACATCCGTGAGCAGCGTCATAATGGGTTTCATTGCCGCCTGTATCGCCCGTGCTTCTTGCTCGCTCATTGGTCGCGCTCCTTGGTCATGCTTCTTTCCTTCGCTCAGGCACATCACCCAGATTCATCTACGCCGCCTCCCCTTCCAGCGATAACAGCCACACCACCGAAACATGGTATAACCGTGCGAGTGTCACTAATTCCAGTGCCCCGACCTGACGCCGCCCCGCCTCAATTTCAGAAATGGTCGGGCGGTGATAATCGATGCGGCGCGCGACTTCGCCTTGTGACAGACCAGACGCCTCACGCGCTTGGCGCAATCGCCGAGCTAGGATTGCTGCATCGCTCACTGGTTGCGCTCCTTTCGCACCACTGTCATATAGTGCTGAGGGGACTGTGACGCGACACATAAATCGCCGCCTTGTGACAGATAACATGGCTGCACAATTCCTCGCTTCACGGCAGTTTTGTGACAGCATATCGTGGTCGAAAGTTCTAATTCGCCAAACGGCCACTTTA
>JACDGC010000789.1 GCA_013815535.1 Ktedonobacterales bacterium | reverse complement strand
CGCCCATGTCGTGCGCGGCCACCCAGGCGCGGTGGGCGGCATCGACGGGGGCCATCCCCAGCGAGGCTTCCAGCGATGCGGGGCTGGCGCCGCCCGCGATGGCGATGACGCCTGCCACCGCCGCGTCGTGTTCCGTGGCGATGATGGCAGTGATGCCGCCCAGCGAAAATCCCCCCAGGAAGATGCGTGTGGCATCGACCGTGGGGTCGTCGCGCAGGGCGGCGGCGATGCGTTCCAGATCCTCCACCGCGTGCTGCACCACCTCGACGAAGTAATTGGCCGAGGCGGTGTTGCTGTGGTTCGGCCCCCGTGGATCGAACCGCGTGCCATGGCCCCAAGCATCCGGGAGGATGGTGATGAAGCCCAGCCCAGCGGTCACTTCAGCGACTGGCGCGAGATCAAACTTATCCGCGCCATAGCCGTGCTGCAACAGCAGGCACGGCAGCGGACCCGTTGCCGGGGTCGCGGGGGCGATGCGCAGCGCGGATATCGCCGTTGGTCCAATCGTGATCTCTTCGGGTTCGCCTGCCGCGAAGGCCTGGGGAATCTGCATGGGTCCGGTTTCCTTAGTGTGATGGTGGGTGGCCTCAGGGGGCCAGGGTGAGCGTCGCCTCGGCATGCGCGTGCACGGCGGCGGGGGTGAAGTCCATCGGCTGATAGCGGCCTGCGTCCCACAGCGGCAACAGATCGAAGTTATGCGCCGCGAAGGGCAACCCCGACTCGCCCGTGGTGGTGACGAAGCGCGAGGCATCCCACGCGCTCACGTCCAAGATCTGGCGCATCGAAGGGACTTCATCTTGATCATAGTTCCCCAATGCGAAGCCACCCCCACCGCCCGCATTCACCGTGCTTGCGTCGCCGGGGCGCGCGACTGCTTGGTTGGGCAGCACGCGCCGCAAGAGGTCCACCGCCGTCAGGGGGTGGTCGAAGTGCGCCTGATGCAATTGCCCCCACTGCCATTTGCTGGTGTCCGTCGTGTGAAAGAACCCTTTCAGATCGTCATAGGCCTGATTTTCCGCCGTGACGATGGCGGCGTCGCGTGCCGCTGCGTCCGCCAGGATCGGTGCCTGCGGCTGCGTCAAGCTCTGGCGCAGGAAGAGGAATTGGCTGATGGCATATTGATTCTTGGCCCACTCCTCATACACCGTCTTCCCTAGCAAGGGTTGCACCAGATTGGCGACCAAGTGACCGCTGGTGGCTTCATAGAACGCTGCGGCGGCACTGGTGCGCGTCATCGTGCCATCCCAGCCCGTCAGCAGGCGCTGCGCGGCGCTGGCCCCGCGTTGGCCGCTCTGCGTTGCCGCGCCGCTCAGCAACAGCGGCGCGATCTGCGTCGCGGGGATCGCCTGCACATCGGTTTGGATGCGCGCGAAGTCGTCGGCGCTCAGTTGCGGCTGTGCCGTCAACAACTGCTCGATGCGTTTGGCGCGGAAGCCGACATCGTAATAGTCCGTGATGTAGTGCGGGTAGTCCGGTGCCGCCAGTTGGTTATTCGCGGTCAAGATGATGCCAGAGGCCGGATCGAAGAGGTGCGGCATGGCAGCGAAATCGACCCGGCCCGTCCAGTCATTCGCGCTGGTGGTGCCATCGACCGGGATCAACGCGTTTTGGGCGGGGCGCTCGGGCAGCCAGCCCGACAGGTGATAGCCAATGTGCCCGGCGGTGTCGGCATACACGAAGTTTTGGCTGATGTCGATGTCGCGCAGCGCGGCCTGGAACTCGTCCCAGTTGGTCGCCGCGCCGATCTCGAAGAAACCCGCGAAGGAATAGGATGGCTGCAACGCCGTCCATTGCAGCGCGAGGGGCGTCGTGACATCTTTCAGCGAGGCGAGCGCGGCATTCATGATCGGCCCATGGTTGGTGACGCGCACCGTCAGATGCACCGCCGCCGCGCCGCTGACCTTGATCGTCTCGTCGCGCGTCTCCACGGGCACATCCTGGCCATTGAAGCGATAGGTGCGCTGGTCGGCGCTCAGTTGCTCGATGTAGAGGTCGGTGTCGTCCACCATCCCGTTCGTCACGCCCCACGCGATGTGGTCATTGTGGCCGATGATGATGCCCGGCACGCCTGGGAAGGAATAGCCGATCTCGTTCAGCCCGCCGCCGCGCAGCGCGACCTCGTACCAGATGGCGGGGTAGTTGATGCCCAGGTGCGGATCGTTCGCCAGCAGCGGCATGCCCGTCGTGGTGTGGCTGCCCGCCACCACCCAGTCGTTGCTGCCCTTGGGGCCATTGTTGGGGCCCAGCAGCGCGTGCAGGCTGGCCAGCACGGTGGCGCTGGGCGTGGGCAGGTGGCCCAGCGCGGCCCGCTGCACGGCGGTCAGGTGGGC
>JACDGC010000788.1 GCA_013815535.1 Ktedonobacterales bacterium | reverse complement strand
CGTGCAGACTGGTGCCCACCTGGCTTATCCTGTGGGTCGTGACGTTGTGGCCTGAGTCGTGCTAAGGCTTTCATGGGGGAGGTGCGTTGCGTCACGCGTGCAAGAGTGGCAGATCGAACCAGAAGGTCGCGCCGTGGCCACGCTCGCTCTCAACGCCAATGCTGCCCCCCATCATTTCGATGATGGTTTTGCAGATGAAGAGCCCTAACCCCAGCCCCACACTGGAACTATTCAGTGGGGCAATCGCTTCGATGCGGCCAAACGCTTGGAAGAGTTCGCCGCGCTGTTCCGAGGTCAAGCCTGGCCCTTGATCCACGATCTCGACTCGCGCGAGGTCATCGCCCACGCGCAGACGCACATCGATGGGGCGCTCGGCGGGGGCGTATTTCAAAGCGTTGGTCAGCAGGTTGGTGACGACCTGCCCGAGACGATCGGCATCCCCCAGCACCGGGACGGGGTCAAGCGGCGCGTCGAGCCGGATGATGCGCTGGGGCCATTGCATTTCCTGGGTGCGGGCTACCTCGCGCACGATCTCTCCCAGGTTGGTTGGTGCTGGCGTGATCTCGATGGTGCCGGATTGAATATGCGTCACATCAAGCAAGTCGCCAATGAAGCGATTGAGCTTATCAATCTCGCGGTCGGCGACGCTGAGCAGATTCAGCAGGCGCGGGGTTTGCTGGACGAACGTGGTATAGGTGTCGGGCGTGACCTTGCGCAACCCACGCTCGGTCATTTGCACACTGGTTTTGACGCTGGTGATGGGCGTGCGCAACTCGTGGCTGGCGATGCCCAAGAAGGTGTTCATCCGCGTGTTGGTGACTTGCAGCGAATAGGCGCGTGCTTGCGACTCCGCATGGGCGCGTTGCAATCGCTCGCGTTCCATTACCAAGGCCGCCAGATCGGCCACGCCGCGCGCCAGGGCGAACTCTTGCTCCGTGAAAACATGCTGCATGCCTGCATAATCAAGCGAAAGGACGCCCAAGAGCGTGTTATCTAACATCAGTGGAATGAACAAGGCTTGGGTAATGCCAAACTCATTGGGCTGATCGGCGTTAGGTGCTTGGGTCATGTCGATCACCAACGGCTCACCATTCACGAAGCGTGCCAGCAGTTCGGGGTCGGCTCCCTCGCCGAAGCGGCCCGCAGCCTTTTGAAGCTCCCACCAGTGGGCTTCTTCAGTGGTGGTCAGCCCAACCACCGCCAACCCTTTTTGCTGACCCGTGGCGACATCCACCGCCACGACGCCGACACGCTGACACCCCAGCACCTCACGCGTCACCTGGGCGATGCCATGCGCCACATCAGCGAGATCTTCGGCAGAGAGCACCGCCTGCTGCGTCATACGCAGCAATGCATCCAGGCTGGCCTGCGTACGCTTTTCCAACTGTTTCAGCCCCGTGATGTCGCGGATGGCGACCGTGCCCCCAATGATCATGCCAGAGGTGAAGTCGCGAATGGGGGCCGCCGAGTTCAGCACGCGCTTGCGCACGCCGTCAAAAGTCAGGATTTCGAGTTCTTGGTCAAGCACCGCCTCGCCAGTGCGCAACGTGATGGACATGGCCCATTCTTCGGGCGAGAGCGGGTGACCGTCGGGCTTCCACGCCTGATAGGCGGCATATTCTGCGATGTTTGCGCTCTTGGGCGCACTCGCGCCCCACAGGCGCAGAAAGGCCGGATTCATCTCCATGATGCGCCCGTCAGCGTCAGCGATGGCCACGCCAGTGGGCAGCACATTCAGCACCGCTTGCAAGCGGGCTGCCTCGCGCTCCTTGGCCTCGCGCGCGCGCACCTGCTCGGTAATCTCCACCGCTGCCACCATCAGCCCCGACAATGCCCCCACGCTATCATGCAGGGGCGTCAGGCTCCATTCATACCAACGCGGCGCGGTATCGGGGGGCAGCACAGCGGGGTATTCCGCCAGGAAGAAGGGCTCCCCCGTGGCGCGCACTTGCTCAAAAACGGCACGGGTGCGGGCAGCGGACTCCGCGTCGAAGAGATCGGCGAGGGGCACTTCGTTGATGTTGCCATGCGTGCGCCAATTCGCCCCCACTAAGCGCAAAAAGGGGACATTGTGGCGCAGACAGCGGAAATCGTCGGTGGGGGCGAAGACGGCCAGCCCAAAGGGGGTTGAGTCAATGATCGCTTCCGCGAATTTGCGCTGGTCGTTCGCCTCGCGTTGCAATTGATAGAGCTGGGTGACGTCTTGAAAGACCACCACGGCCCCTTTGATGGCCTGATCTTCGTCACGGATGGGCGCCCCGCTGGTCAGCAAGAAGCGTTCTTCCCCGGCGGGGTTGGTGAAAACCGTCGCCATTTCGGTGAACGTTTCGCCACGGCGGGCAC
>JACDGC010000787.1 GCA_013815535.1 Ktedonobacterales bacterium | reverse complement strand
GGTGAGTCGGTGACCATGGCTACCATCCTATTTCTGCCACCCTGTGACAACATTGTCGCGTGCGATGCTCAAATGGGAAGATCGTCTGCGATCTGGCAGGCCAAATGCCTCAGTCGCCATAATAGAGAGGGGAACTGTATGGTATAATACACATGTTCGATACACGTGTTCTAACACCCCAAACCCTCGTACCGTCATCGGGAGGAATCCGCATGCCCCAGGACCGCATCATCATTCGCGGTGCGCGCGCCCACAATCTCAAGAACGTCGACCTGACCCTGCCGCGCGATCAGTTGGTGGTCATCACGGGGCTTTCCGGTTCGGGCAAGAGCAGTTTGGCCTTCGACACGCTTTTCGCCGAAGGGCAGCGCCGCTACATCGAGTCGCTGTCGTCCTACGCGCGCCAGTTCCTCGGCCAAATGGATAAGCCCGATGTCGATCACATCGAAGGCTTGTCGCCAGCCATCTCGATTGACCAAAAGAGCACCTCACACAATCCACGCTCCACGGTCGGCACCGTCACCGAGATCTACGACTATATGCGCTTGCTCTATGCGCGCATCGGGCATCCCCATTGCCCCATCTGTGGGCGCCCCGTCAGCGCTCAGACAGTGCAGCAAATCGTCGATACCATCCTCGATCTACCGGAAGAGACGCGCCTGATGTTGCTGGCCCCCGTCGTGCGCGGGCGCAAAGGCGAATATCGCCAGACCTTCGATGCGCTGCGCAGCCAAGGCTATGTGCGCGTGCGTGTAGATGGCAAGATCCGCGACCTCAGCGACCCCATCGACCTCAACAAACAAAAAAAGCACGACATCGATGTCGTCGTTGACCGTCTCGTGATTCGCCACGACACCGAAGAAGCCAACACCACCGAGAACGCGGCGGGGGAGAACGGCACGGCGCGTGGCAACCTGACCCTGGTGCCGAACGGACGGACGGCGGGCGGGCTCCCCTCGCTGAGCCTGGACGATGAGCTCGATGATCTGCCAATGGTCGCGGAAAGCGCCGCCACGTATACCGTCAATGGCAATGGCCACGCCCACAACCCACCAAGCATGGGCGACTTGTTGGACGCGGAACCGCTGGATGAAGACGTTTTCGACATCGAGCGGGCGGCCATCGATGCCGCCGCGCTCACCCCGGCCCCCGGCGCACTCCCCGCCAGCGACAAGCCCAACACGATGCGCCAGCGCGTCGCGGATTCGGTGGAAACGACCCTGAATCTCGGGGAAGGCGTCATCCTGGTGGCGATCCTGGGTGAGGATGGCGCGGTCGCGGACGAACGGCTCTATTCCGAGAAGTTCGCCTGTGTCTATGACAACATCTCCATCGAAGAGATCGCGCCACGCACCTTCAGCTTCAACAATCCCCACGGCGCGTGCCCCGACTGCACCGGCCTGGGCACGAAGCTGGAAGTCGATGAAGAGTTGATCGTCATCAACCCCGACCTGACGCTCGAGCAAGGGGCCCTCGGCCCATGGCAAACCGTCGCGGGGCAGAGCCAATGGTATTCGCGCCAACTGGCCGCAGCGGGCGAACGCCACGGATTCAAGTTGAACACGCGCTGGCGCGACCTCACCCCCGAGCAAGTGCACATCGTCCTCCATGGTGACCCCAAGCCAATCACCTTCCGCTATCGCAATCAGGCGGGCGTCACGCGCGAGCACAGCACCACCTATGAAGGCATCGTGGCCTTCGTTGAACAGCGCTACAAAGAGGGCTCGGAGCATATGCGCGCCGAGATGGAGCAATATATGTCGGCGCGAGTGTGCCCCACTTGCAATGGCAAACGGTTGCGCCCCGAGGCATTGGCGGTGACGGTCGCCGACCGCAACATATTCGATATCTCGACGATGGCGATCGAGGCAGCCGAAGCCTTCTTCGCCAAACTGAACGATCGGCTGACCGAGCGTGAGGGCATCATTGCCCGCCAGATCCTCAAAGAGATCAGCGCGCGGCTCGGCTTTCTGATGAATGTGGGGCTGGATTACCTCACCATCGGGCGCACAGCGAATTCCCTTTCTGGCGGCGAGGCGCAGCGCATCCGGCTGGCGACGCAGATCGGCTCGGGCCTTTCCGGGGTGCTCTACATCCTGGATGAACCCAGCATCGGCCTGCACCAGCGCGACAACATGCGGCTGATCCATACCCTCAAACAACTGCGCGATCTGGGGAATACCCTCATCGTCATCGAGCACGACGAAGACACGATGCGCGCCGCCGACCATCTGGTGGATATCGGCCCTGGCGCGGGCGCGCACGGCGGCAAGGTGGTGGCGCAGGGTACGTATGACGAGGTCGTGGCCGATCCCAATTCACTGACCGGGCAATACCTTTCTGGCC
>JACDGC010000786.1 GCA_013815535.1 Ktedonobacterales bacterium | reverse complement strand
GCGCTGGGAAGGTTGCTTGCGCGCTGGTGCTGGCCGAGATGGCCGTGGCATTTGCGGCGGTGGTGCCCGCAAAGTTGGGCAGGATGGTGCTGTTGGTGTTGGGCGCGCCAGAGTTCAACGTCACGGTGTAGAGGTTATTTGCCCCCATCTGCAAACCTGCTGGGTTTGGGAAGGTTACCAGGGCCACCTGCCCCAGGATGGTTGGCGTGCCGTTGCTGCTGATGCCCGTCACCGTGCCATCCGCGCCGATGTTGAAGCTGGCATAGGTGCTGGGGATGTTGAGCGGGGCAACGGGCGCGGCGGAATTGATGGTGGGCGGCGTGCCCTGCGCCTGGAAGCCCATCACCAGCCCACCCGTGGAGGGGTTGACGAGATTGCCATTGGCGTCGCGGTCAAAGGCCCCCGCACGCGAATACTCCGTGACGCCGTTCTGGTTGATCATGAAGAAGCCGTTGCCCTGAATCATCAGGTCGGTGGGCTTGCCCGTCGTTTGCGCGCTTCCCTGAGTGAACACGGGGATGACGCTCGTCACTTGCACGCCCAAGCCAATCTGCTTGGGGTCCACGCCGCCTGCCGTGGCCGTGGGAGCCGAGGCACCCCGCAGCGTCTGGCTGACCATCGTCTCGAAGGTGGATTGTCCGGCCTTGAAGCCGATGGTGTTGGCGTTGGCGATGTTGTTGGCCTCGACATTCATCTCTTGCTGAAACGCTTGCAGGCCCGTGATGGCCGTGAAAAGGGAACCGATCATCCGTGGAACTCCTCGGTAAGTTTGATGGTGAGGCCGATGGGTGAGACCGCGCCTCGGCGTACAATGGCTTCGTCAAAACATTGGTGGATTAGTTGGCGGTGGTCGTGCCGGTGCCACCGCTGGTGGACGCCCCGCCCGTGCCACTGGCCGCGGTGCCATCCCCCACGCCAGTGACATTGGTGATGTCCATTTGTTGCCCATCGACCGTCAACGTCACGGCGCTGCCATTTACCGTGAAGGCGGTAGCGATGCCCGTGGTGGGTTTGCCGCCTGCCGAACCCGTCACCGATTTGCCGATGACGCTGCTGGCAAAGGTTTCTTGCTGAAAGGTCAGCGATTGCATCGTCGCTTGGGTCTGGTTGAGCTGGGCCAGTTGGGTGATCATCGCTTGGCCATCCATTGGCTTGTCGGGGTCTTGGTTTTTGAGTTCCGCGATGAGCAGTTGCAAAAAGGCTTTTTCGCCGAACTGGCTGGGGTCATACCCTGCCGTGCTGCTGGTGTCGTTGGTGGTTCCGGTGCTGCCACCCGAACTGATGGGGGCGCTCATGGGGTGTTGGTCTCCTTCCGTGGGGCTGTGAGAGATTTCAGGCGTCATAGTCGAGCGCGGTGTTCCGGGTGACGCGGGCACTCGCCACAGGGCGCGATGCGGTGGGAGTGCTGCTGCTGGGGGGCGCATGCTCATCGCCGCGCGCGCCATTCCCCCCACCCTGGCGGTGTGAAGACCCGGATGCGTCGTGTTGGCCCAACGTCACCTGCGCGCCCTGCCCCTGACTCTGTTGATCCAGGGCGGTTTGGAGCTGGGGCAGATGCGACCGCAGCACGGCGGCGGCGGCAGGCGAGGCGGGATTGATGTGCATGGTCAGCCCACCCGTTGCCGTTCGGCGGATGGTGACGCCAACTTCGCCCAACTCAGGCGGTCGCAACCGCAAGCGCATCTCGGCGGATTGGCCATGGCCCAGTAGCTGTGCCTGTGCGACGATTTCGCGCGTGGCATTGACCACGGCGGGATGCGTCGGCGTGGCGGCGGGCGGGCCACCCGTGGTGGTGACGTTTCCCAAGCGCGCATCCGCCATGGCGAAAGCGCCACCACCATTGGTCCCATCCGTGGTGCCAGCGCGGCGCTTCGGTGCGCCGCTCACCGTTGGTGGCACGGAGTTGGCTGTGGCGGTGCTCACCTGGGTTGGCAGGGGGGGCAGCGGTTGCACGGTTTGGGTGCTTGCCGTTGGCATGGGTAAGGCGGCGGTGAAGGGCAAGGCCCTGGTTGGCGCGACTGGGGGCGTGGGCGGGATGGCGGTGGCGACGCCCGCACGCGGCGTTTGCGTGGCGTCGCTGGCCCCTGCTCCTTGGCTGGAGGTGGCCACTGTGCTGGCAGCGCGATCTTTTGCCAAGATAGTGCTCTCAGTGGATTGCGGCATGGCCAAGGCGGGGACGACATCCCCGCCCTGCTGGCTTGGGAGGGTATCGGGCAGAATGGGATGCGCGCCCTTGGCCCCGCTGGCCGCTGTGGTGGGGCCGTCCGTGCGCCAGTCGCGCCCTGTGCTTGCCAGCGGCGGCGTGCCGAGGATGGTCGGCGCGGGCAGGATGGGATGGGCCTGCAC
>JACDGC010000785.1 GCA_013815535.1 Ktedonobacterales bacterium | reverse complement strand
GTCGATAGGTTGGGGCACCAGCATGATGGTGGTGTGAAATTCCAAATGCTCAACGACATACGCGGCAAATTCTGCTGCGGCATGCCAGTCTGTCGAGGCGATGGCGGCGGGCGAGGTCAACAGCGCGACGACTTTTGCTTCAAAAATCTCGGTGCGGAGCGGTGCGTCATAGGGGCGTCCGACGAGGGCGGTCGTCTGCACCCCCGCCTGGGTCAGCGCCGTGCTGAGGGCGATAGCCAGCGCTTGGTCGGTGGGGTCAGCGATAATGGCGAGCGTGATGTGACGCATGAGCGCTCCTGATGGTCGTGCTGGTGCCATGCTACGGGCATTTGATGCTCGCATGATAGCATGAGCTTCATGGCCATGAAAAGGGGCACAGGCATCGCGCCTGCGCCCCAGTTGGTCAACCGCACCCGCTACTGAGCAGGCGTATTCGTCGGCTGGTCGCCATAGCCACTGGAAGGGTAGGCACCAGGATAGGGCGTGCTGGCGGGCATGGCCGCCGTCGCGGGGGGTGGCGTGCGGCGACGCAGCACAAAGAACAGCACCGCACCGATGGCGGCCAACACCACCAGACCGATGATGGCGGGCACCAAGAAGCCGCTGAGCAGAGCATCGCCGCCGGTGGCGTCAATGGTTTTCTTTTCATTGACCTTGGCGGTGTAGGTGATGGTGTTGTCTTTCACCACGCCGTCGCTGTTGTGCGCCTTCAGGCTGGGGAACGTCAGCGTCAGTTGGATGCGCGCATCTTGCAGCAGAGCGGCTGCCTGGCTGCCACCCTGGCTCGTGTCCAGCGTGAAGTCCAGCAGACCCGTCACATGGTAGTCACTGCCCACCTTTGCCACTTGAATGGCCGTGCTATTCGATGAGGTGGTGATGCCCGTCCCCCCCGAAGAGGCCGAGGTCGATGTTTGGCCATCCTTGATGAGTTGGTTCAGTTGATCGACGCTCGTGAAATCGTGCGTCCAGGTTTCATTGATATAGGTGCCATCATCAGTGACTTTGTAGGTGCCGCCGAATTGCTGCACCTGCTTTTTGCCCGCGTCGTCGAATTGTTGTTTGATCTGGGCAACGCCATCGCCGCCTGAGGTCGACCCCGCCAAACTAGCGACCTGCTTGCTGAGGCCGGTGGTGATGGTGAAAGTCCCTGTGCCACCATTCTTGAAGGTAATGCCGATGTCGGCGTGGATGCAGCCCGTCAGCCCAACCGCCAACACGGTCGCCAGTGCCGCCATCTCGAAAAAGCGCCGGAGTTTCATGGGAAACCCTATTTCCTTTCGTCCTTAACCTATGTAAAGTGCCGTTGCTTTGCTCAGCATAGGGGATCGTGTCAAGCCAGCCCTAGTGGTTTGCCTGCTGCCATTCTTCGGCGTGGCGCAACCGTTTGCTGATGGCTGGGTGGTCATAGAACAGCGCCTCGATGATCGGGTTTGGGTCCAACTGGGCTAGATTCTGGTTGGCGAGGCGATAGAAGGCACGGCTGAAGGCGGCGGGGTCATGCGTCGTTTCCAGGGCATATTGGTCGGCATCGTGCTCGATGGCGCGGCTGAGCGTGTTGCCCAGCGGCCCAGTGACGAAGCTATAGAGCCCCAGCAAGGCGGCCAGCACCGGCAGGGTGGCCACATCGGCCAATGTGTGCAGGCCAGCGGTGGCATTGCCCACGATGGCCTGCAGCCCCACATTCACCAATGCTAAGCCGCCAACCGTCAGCACTGTCTGCGTGGCGATGAGTTTGGCGATGTCATTGTGGACGTGATGGCCGAGTTCGTGGGCCAGCACCACCTCGATCTCATCGGGCGCGAAATCGCGGATGATCGTGTCGCCCACGACGATGCGGCGGGTGTTGCCCAGCCCCATCAGCGCCGCGTTGCCCTCGGTCGTCTTTTGGCTCATGCCCATCACGAAGACCCCGCGCACTTTCGTATGGGCTTTGTCGGCCATCGCCAGCAAGCGCGTGCGCAACTCGCCTTCGGGCATGGGCGTCATCTTATAAAAGAGGGGCAACAGCAGCACCGGCGCGAGATTTGCCAGCAAGACGGTGAAGACCAGCGCGATGCCCGCCAGCCACAGCCACCACGTCTGCGGTTGCGTGGCCAGCAGCAGGTAGAGCACCTCGACCACCACCACCAAGAAGATCAGGCTCAGCACCACGCCCTTGGCCTGGTCGGCCAGCCAGCCGCCGAGGGCCTGCGTGCGCAGCCCATAGCGCCCTGGCAACACGAATCCCTGGTAATAGGACAATGGCAGACTGAGAATGGTATAACCCAGGGTGAAGATCAGGGCGAAGACGGCCACCAGCCAGGGTTGCCAGCCAGCGACGGGTTGCCAGGTGCCCAAACCAGCGCTCA
>JACDGC010000057.1 GCA_013815535.1 Ktedonobacterales bacterium | reverse complement strand
GCTGCGGTCATCATGGGCATCGGTGCGAGCATCGCGGCGCTGGCGGTGGTTGGGATCTTCACCCCGGCCCGCCAGCGCGCGGCGGCCCCAGCCTGACTACCAGCGCTCCATCGCGTCATCGGGCACGCGGATGAAGGGTGGGGTGCTGTTGGCCGTCGCTGCCTCGTTCTGGGTGGGGATGGACCATTCGATCAATTCCCCGACGGTGGCGGCGCCGGGTTCGCTGCGCAGCCACGCGGCGATGAAGCGGCGCCCGTCACGCCCAGGGTAGGGTAACGTCCCCGGTTCGGTGGCCCAGGCGGAATATTCCGGGGTAAAGTCCGCGCTGTGGGGCAATGCTTTCCGCGCCACCCAGGTGCCGGTGTTGAGGATGGCCAAATTGGTCCCGACGGACCACCGGCCCTCTTCGTGGGTGTGCCCCAAGATCACGTAGCGCAGCCCCTCCGTCTGCGCGAGCACATCGCGCGCGGCGGCTAATTCGGCCGCATCCGTGTGGTGGATGCCAAGGTCGGGCCAGATGCTGAGCGCAGCGCGCAAGGCTTCATAGCGCCCCTGCTCCAACGCCGCGTATAACTGGCTGACTTCGGCCATGGAGTTGGCATCGTCCCCCCCGCTGGCCGGAACTCCTTGCAACAGTTGCTGGCTCAGCAGCATCGTCGCCATGAAGAGCGCAGCAGGTTGGTCAACGAGGTCAGCGCTGGGCATCGTTGGCGCGGCAGCCTCGGCTGGCAGCAAGGTTGCCAATTGGGGCAACATCTCCAGCAACAGGTCGGGTGCCAAGACGCACAACAAGGCCGCCTGGCGCACCGACCCCAGCGCGGGGATGCATTCGTCCAGGTAGCGCAAGCGCCGTTTCGCGGGGACGAAAGCGCGGTAAAAGTAGCGCGAACCCCATGGCAGCGCCAGGGGGCCCACGGGCTGGCCGCGTGCGTCGCTCGTTTCAAGCGCGCTGGGCGTGCTGATGCTGGGCTGTTGCCGCCACAGAACAGGGATGGCATTATAGGCATCAAACTGGCAGCCGTGGTCGATCAGCACATCGGGCAGCGGCTGATAGGCCTGGGTCAGGCAGAAGCGCACCATCCCTGGTGCCGCGCCGATGGCCGAGCGCACCCGTGCCCGCACGGAGGGAAAGGCCAGCTCCATGTCGTGATTGCCAATGATGAAAGTGACGCGGTGGCCCGGCGCGCGCAAAAATTCGCGCAGAGCTGTGAACCAGGGGCCATGCGCCGCCATGATGTTGACCCATTTCGCATGGGCGATGTTTACATCCGTGCTGTCGCGCGCCCCCAGGTGTGGCGGCGTCAGCAGAAAGTCGAAGCAGTCCCCGTTGATGATGAGTTCGACGGTGTCGCTGGCCAGCGCCCCGTTCCCGCGCGTTGCTCCCAACAATGCTTCGAAGGTCGCCTGCTGATCAGCACCCCAGTTCTCGAATGTGGCGCTGCCGTCCGCCAGATGCAGATCGCTGATCACCACGAGCGTCGTTACCATGCCGATGCGCCTCCCTGGTTGTCGTCAAATAAGTACGCGGTCATTGTAGCGCATTGCCGCCTCCCTTCGCTTTGCTCTGTTTCTGGGTGTGGGTGGCGCGTGGTCGTGCGTCACCCTTCCAGCAAGAGCGCGCGCAAGAGGGCGAGGCCGTGGCGGCGCAGCGCGATGATGCGGCGCGGTGCCATGGCCAGGGTATGGGCCAGCGTCAAAACCGACACACGGCTCATGCCAATGCCATATTGCGCCTGAATGATGAACCGCTCCGGCTGGGGCAGTCGCCGCACCGCGTCGCGCAGGTGCACCCGCTCGGCTTCAGCGGCGGAGGTGTGGTCCTCAGCCACCTCCAGCCCCGCACTCGCCAAGTCTTCGAGTGAGGCTGGTCGCGCGGTGGCGGCCAGCAGCGCGTGGATCAGTGACAGGGGCAGGCCCAGCGCGGCGGCGAGTTCATCCGGTGCAGGTTCACGGTCCAGGCGGCGCACGAGCACGCGGCGCATCGGCTGCACCCCGACCCAATGGCGCACGCCGAAATCCGTCAGCGAGGGTGCTGAGACGGCCCGGCGTGCCAGGGCGTTCACGAGGCGGTGGCGCATCGCCAACACCACCAGTGCCTCGGCATGGGCCGGTTCGGCGGCCATGGCCTCGGGCATCAGATGGCGAACGAGTTCGACCAGACCCAGGCAGGCATCTTGGAAGCACTCAGACCAGCCTGCCTCGTCATCTGCGAAACGGTGGGCCAGCCGCGCCGCCAGCGGCAGCCGCGCCACGATATAGGCATCCATGGCGTCCCGACTGGGGATTTCAGGGGCTACGACGACGGGTCGCCGTGGGACATCTGGCAAAGATTCGGCCATTGCGGAAACGCTCCCTCTCACTCCCCCCGGAGGAGTTTCCAGCGGTTCCGTGCCCTGTGCAGCGTGACCAGGCGACCACGCTATCCCAGTAGTATAACACTGTTGCACAGGAAGTGCAAGGGGGGCATCTTTTAGTGAACGGCCCCTGTGCACCCAGCCTGTGGGGATGGGCGTGCCCTGGTGAGCGCTTAGTTCCCTGTGCTGTCGTCACCATGGCGTTCTGGTGCCGCGAGTTTGGCCATCTCGTGTTTGGTCAAATCAATCGAGGCTTCGTAAAACCGCACCAAAAACGCTAACTCTGCGGTGGAATATTGGCGCAGGAGGTGCTCGAATGCTGCGCCCATCGACTGATAGATGTTGTCTTCGTGCGCCAGATTTTGCTGGTTGACCATGACGATCACTTTGCGCCGATCATGGGGATCGGGTTCGCGTCGCACGAGTCCTTGCCGTTCCAACCGATCGATCACGCTGGTCACCGCGCCAGTCGTCAGGCTGAGCCGTTTGGCAATTTGCCCCGCCGACTGTGGTCCTTCGCGTAACACGATGGACAATGTCTTCATATCGGTGATGCCCAGGCCATATTTGGCTGCGGCTGCCTGATGAAACAGGGCAGTCTCGGTGCTGGCGGCTTCACCCAGCAACTGCAACTGGTCGATCAGGGCTGTGCGCTGTTCATGGTCATCCGTCACAGCGGCGTCATCCGTACTTGACATGAATTACCTCGATGATTAAGATAGTTAATGGACAAGATATTTTACGGGGCAGCACGCAATGCTGCAAGAAAGGGTCACGCATCATGTCACCACAAAGCTCTGGCACCCTCTTGACACAGGCGCCCGCCACAAATGGATCGGTCATCTCAGGTGATGGGACGCGCATCGGTTATCGCCAAATCGGCCACGGTCCCGGTCTGGTGGTGCTGCATGGTGCGATGGAAACGGCGCGCAGCCATCAGCACCTCGCTGAAGCGCTCGCTCCCCATTTCACCGTCTATCTGCCAGATCGGCGTGGACGTGGTCTGAGTGGACCCCATGGTGAAGATTATACCGTGCAGCGGCATATCGAAGATGTCGATGCCCTGTTGCGCCACACGGCTGCCCATTTTGTTTTTGGGGTGAGCGCGGGTGGCATCATCGCCCTCCAGGCAGCCTGCACGCTGCCAGCCATCCACAAGCTCGCCGTGTATGAACCGGCCATGGTGAGCGACGACAATCTCTCCAGGACGGTTTTGCCGCGCCTCGACCGCGAGTTGGCTCACGGGCAGATCGAGGCGGCCTTGGTGACGGGCATGCTCGGCGCGCAAATGGGGCCGCCCTTCATGCAACGGATGCCCCGCTGGCTGCTGACACGGTTGACTGGGATGATGTTGAAGGCCGAGGAGAAGAAAGCCCCAGCAGACACAGTGACGATGCGCCAACTCGCGCCAACGCTGCATGATGATTTTCAGATCGTCGCGGAGTTGAGCAAGAATCTGCCAGGGTTCGCCGCGATTGAGATCGAGGTGCTCTTGCTGGGCGGCAGTAAGAGTCCGCGCTATTTGCAGCAAGCGCTCGACACGCTGGCGCGCACCCTGCCGCATGCGACGCGCCACGAGTTTGCTGGCCTGGATCACAGTGCTTCGGGGAATCGCGACCAACGTGGCCATCCCGAGGTGGTGGCGCTGGCGCTCCAACGATTCTTTACTACGGCGCCACATGCTTGACATGCCTTTGATTGAACCGTGTAGATGGTTGGGCACGCGGCGCATGCTAGGCCGCCGCTGGCCAGATCTGGGGTGGGTGACTGGCACACCACCCTGTGTGCGATACTGTGAAGGAGCTACCACGGTGGCTCCTTCACAGTATCTTTGCTTGAAAGAGGGCTGCTGCCATGCACCTCAGCGCCATGACGGTGTTCCCGGTGAAGTCGCTGCGCGGCATTGAAACCGAGAGCGCCTGGGTCGAGGCCCGTGGTCTGCATGCCGACCGCCGCTGGCTGATAACCAATGCGCAGGGCGATTTCCTCACGCAACGCACGCATCCGCGCATGGCGTTGGTCACGACAGAACTGGTGAGCGAGGGGGTGCGCTGCACCGCGCCAGGGATAGCCGCGATCACGATCCCTTATGAGCCCCTTGCTCCCACTACGCTCAACGTCACGGTTTGGCAGTCGACTTGTCAGGCGCACATCGTTGACGCCACGCTGGATCAGTGGTTCAGCGATTACCTAGGGCTGGCATGCCATCTGGTATATATGCCCGAAACGACGCGGCGGGTGGTGAATCCGCTCTATGCCGCCCCTGGCGACATCGTCAGCTTCGCCGATGGCTACCCGGTTTTGCTGGCTGGCCAGAGTTCGCTCGACGATCTGAATGCACGGATGGCTGAGCCGCTGCCAATGGCACGCTTTCGTCCGAATCTGGTCATCAGCGGCACAGACGCCTTCGCAGAGGACACGTGGGCACGCATCCGCATCGGCACCGTTGAATTCGCGGTGGTGAAGCCCTGTGCCCGCTGTGTGATGACCACGGTGGACCCCGCGCGGGGCGAGTTCGCGGGCAAAGAGCCGCTTCGCACGCTGGCGACCTATCGGCGCGACGGCGACAAGGTGCTCTTTGGACAAAACGCGATCCCGCGTGGCAGTGGCATGGTACGCGTGGGCGACTCCGTGGAGGTCATCGCGGTGCGCGAGCCGCAACGAGGCGTGCAATGAGCGGCGAACGCGACTATTATCAGCGGTTGGCAGCGGCCTATGTGCGCGGCGCGCTGGCTGGCTCGCCCGTGGCAGGGGCGCACCCCGACCTTTTTACGCCCCCTCTCGATGAGTTGGCTGCGAGTGCCTGGACGCGATTGGTGGCGCTGGGCGAGGCAGAGGGGCTGCGACTGCACCGCTTCAAGCGGACGATGGGGCTGCCGCGCGTGCGCAAAGTGTTGGGGATGCTGCGCGGCGTGCAACCCACCGCGCTTCTTGATATCGGCAGCGGACGTGGCGCGGCCCTGTGGCCCATGGTCGATGCCTTCCCCACGCTGCCTATCACCTGTGTCGATACCCTGGCGCATCGCGAGGCCGACATCGAGCGCGTGCGGGCTGGCGGCGTGACCACGCTGACGGCGATGGCGGGCGATGCCACGCGGCTGCCCTTTGCCGATGGCGCGTTCGACGTGGTGACGCTGTTGGAGGTGCTGGAGCACATCCCGGATACCCGCGCGGCGCTGACGGAGGTGTGCCGGGTCACCGGGCGCTATCTGGTGCTATCCGCGCCGTCGCGGCCCGACAACAATCCCGAGCACATCCATCTCTTCAACGAGCCCACCCTGGCGCGCATGCTGCGCGAGGCGGGCATGCACCACACTGGCGCGGACTTCGTGCTCAATCACCTGCTCATCATTGCACGGCGGTGATGTGATGGATGCGATCCGCAAATATCCCCGCACGCACCATGTCGAGGGCTCGGGGTTGCAGCCAGGCGATGAAGATCTCGCCATGGTGCCATTCTTCTCCCTGCAAGGGCGTCACCTCGTCATCGAAGAGAAGATGGATGGGGCCAACAGCGCCATCAGCTTCTCCGCCGATCGGCGATTGCGCTTGCAGAGTCGTGGGCATTACCTGACGGGTGGCCCACGCGAAGTGCACTTCCACCCCCTCAAAGCCTGGGCGCATCGCTACACCAGCGAATTATGGGACGTGCTGGGCAGCCGCTACATCATGTATGGCGAATGGCTCTACGCCAAGCACACCGTCTTCTATACCGATCTGCCCCATTACTTTATGGAGTTCGACATCCTCGACACGCACGACGATACTTTCCTCGATACGCCGCGTCGTCAGGCATTGCTGGCCAACGCGCCCTTCGTCGCTTCGGTGCTGGTGCTGCATGCGGGGGCGTTCGCTTCCGCCGAGGCCCTGCGTGCGTTGGTGGGTCCTTCGCACTTCATCGCGCCGGACCACTTGGCGCGGTTGCGGGGGGCCTGCGCGCAACGCGGCATCGACCCAGACTACGTGCTGCGCGAGACCGATCCAACGACCACGATGGAGGGCCTCTACATCAAGGTCGAGGAAGATGGCTGCGTGCAGGAACGCTACAAATTCGTGCGGAGCAGTTTCTTACAGACGGTCATCGCGTCGGAGAGTCACTGGCTGGACCGCCCCATCATCCCCAATCAGTTGCGCGCAGGCAGCGAGCTTTTTTGACGGATTACTGTGCCCTGGCAGCACGAGTATGCTATCATGCTGCTCATGGAGATCGCCGCGCTCGACTGGACCTTCCCCGCGTGCCCCGCCCCGCCCGACTGGCTGGTGGACTGGGACGCCCTCGCCACGCGCTTCGCCTGGTTGCGGGCACTGGCGGGCGTGCCGCAAGATGCCCACCATCATGCCGAGGGGGATGTGAGCATCCACACGCGCATGGTGGTGGGGGCATTGGCGGCTGATCCGGCTTGGCGTGCCTTGGGGGCGACGGAGCGGGCAGTGGTCTTCGCGGCGGCCTTGCTGCACGATGTTGCGAAGCCCGCTTGCACCCGTGTTGAAGTGGATGGGCACATCACTTCGGCCCGCCATGCCCGCGTCGGGGCCACCATGGCGCACGCCTTACTGTGGGAAGCGGTTGGTCTGGCCGAACCCGTGCCATTGGCGATTCGCCTGGCCATCGCCGGGATCGTGCGGCACCACGGGCTGCCACTGTGGTTTTGGGATAAAGACGACCCCATCCGCGCCGTGCTAGCGGCCAGCTATGCCGCGCGGCTCGACTGGGTGGCGTTGGTGGCGGAGGCCGATGTGCGCGGGCGCATCTGCGCCGACCAGGCAGATCTGCTGGACCGTGTGGCGCTCTTTCGCGGCTATAGCCACGAACAGGGGTGTGCCGCCGCGCCGCGCTCTTTCGCCAGCGACCACAGCCGCTTCGTCTATTTCGCGCGGGCGGGTGGCAGTCCCGATTATGCGGCCTATGATGCCACCGTTTGCGAGGTCATCCTCCTTTCTGGGTTGCCGGGCGCGGGCAAGGATACCTGGGTGCGCGAGCAGGCACCAGATTGGCCCGTCATCTCGCTCGATGGCCTGCGGCGCGAAATGGGCGTGGCCCCCACCGAGCCACAAGGGACGGTCATCCACGCCGCACGCGAGCAGGCGCGGGAACTCTTGCGCCGCCAGCAATCTTTCATCTGGAATGCCACCAATCTCACCCGTGCGCTGCGGGGCCAACTCATCACACTCTTCGCTGATTATGGGGCACGCGTTCGCATCGTCTATTTGGATGCCCCCGCCGCCGTCATTTCGGCACGCAATCGGGCACGTGCCCATCCCGTCCCCGAAGCCGTCATCCGCCGCATGGTCGCCAAGCTTGAGGTGCCAGATGGCACCGAGGCCCATAGCGTCGTCTATCTCACCTCAAACGCCCTTGCTGGGACGTCATGACACGTTGGCGAGGGTGGCGTTGTGCCCACAGCATGCGTGTTGCGGTGAATCCGCCGCCTCATTGGTGATGTGGGTGAGTGCCCCGCGTTCTTGCTCGCGCTCCCACCTCAAGCATAGTGCGGGTGCGCCAATGGCGGGTGATATACTGCTCACTATGGAAGAGACGACATCACCGCAACCCCCCATCAGCTTCGCGGTTGAGGCGCGCGACCCTGGAAGTGCCGCGCGGGCGGGCACACTCACCACGCCACATGGCGCGGTCGCCACACCAATGTTCATGCCCGTTGGCACTCAGGCCAGCGTCAAAGCGCTCGCGCCGGAGGATCTGCACGGGTTAGGCGCAGGGATCATCCTCAGTAATACGTATCATTTGCTGCTGCGGCCTGGGCCAGAGTTGATCGCGGAGTTCGGGGGACTGCACCGCTTCATGGGGTGGGATGGGCCGATTTTGACGGATTCGGGGGGCTTCCAGGTCTTTAGCCTGGGGCACCTGCGCAAGCTCACCGATGACGGCGTCACCTTTCACTCGCATCTGGATGGGCAAATCATCACGCTGACGCCAGAGCGCGTCATCGCCATTGAGGAATTGCTTGGCCCCGACATCATCTTGCCCCTGGACGAGTGCCCGCCCTATCCCTGTGACGACGCGACCACCCAGCGCGCCACCGCGCGCACCCATCGCTGGGCCGAGCGAGCGGTCGCGGCCAAACGCCGCCCCGACCAGGCGCTCTTTGGCATCCCCCAAGGTGGCATGTTGGCGGAACTGCGCACCTGGAGCGCGGAAACGATTGCGGCGTTGCCCTTTAGTGGTTTCAGCATCGGTGGCCTCTCGGTGGGCGAGCCCAAGGAACTGATGTGGCCGATGGTCGAAGCCAGCGTGGCGGGGCTCGATGCCTTGCGCCCGCGGCATTTGCTGGGCGTTGGTTCGCCCGAAGATTTGGTGGAAGGCGTCGCACGCGGCATTGATCTGTTTGATTGCGTCTTGCCGACCCGCACCGCCCGCAATGGCGGCCTTTACACCGCTGATGGGCGCGTCAGCATCCGTGGTGCGCGGTGGCGTGCCGAGCAAGGCCCCGTGATGCCTGGCTGCGATTGCTGGACGTGCAGCCGCTTCAGCGCGGGCTATCTGCACCATCTGGCCCGTGCTGAAGAATTGCTCTATTATCGGCTGGGGTCCATTCACAATCTGCGCTTCTTGGTGCGCCTGATGGCCGAGATGCGAGTGGCCATCGGGGCCGGCACCTTCGCCGCATGGCGCGCTGCCTTCACCGCGCGCTATCGGCCTGCCTCTGCCGCTAAGCGCACCGAGCAGCGCGAGAAGTGGCTGGCCAAGCATGGCGCGAACCCAGACCGCGCAACCTGACGCACCATTTTTCGGCGGAAAGACGTGCCTGTGCCACGCTAGCGCATGAGCTTCGGCTGGGTGGTGTCTGAGACTTTCATGCGCGGGGCTGCCTCGATGTCGTAATCCATCTCATACACCTTCTTGAGTTGGGTGATGCGTTGGATGGTTTCTTGATCGAAGGGCAGCGAATGATCGAACGCATGCAAGACGATGCCCTCAAGCAATTCACCCAAGGAAATGTCATGGTATTCCGCCACGGCCTTCAACACCTTGACCATCCGTTTTTCCATCTTGACGCCGATTTGGATGCGTTCGCCCAAGTCGGGGGCGGTGCCATTGTCACCCTTGGCCATGTCTGTTGCTCCCTCGTAGTGGTTTTGTGTATAGTGTACACATGTACACGCTGATATGCAGCAAGTTGAACGAATGGGCTATGCTCTGGGTGCCTCTGCCCTGTGAATCCAGCAATCTCGGCCTTATGAAGAAAGCGATGGCATCATGAACCAGCAACGCACCATTCGCCCCCTGACGCCTAGCGACGCGCGCGCGGTGGAACGCATCAGCATGGGATCAGCGTGGACTTCGGTGCACTTCACCCAGGCAGAGTTGCCGCGCCTGTTGCTGACACGGCCAGCGGTGGGCCTGTTTGGTCCCGCTGATACGCTGCTGGGTTTCTTGCTGGCAACATCGTTGGTGCCACCCGCCGTGTGGTTGGGGGGCTTTGGCGTCCCCTGGATGGAGCGTGCCCATGTGGCGGTGATCTGCGACGCCTTGTTGCCACCATGGCTGGCGATGGCGGAGGCACACGGCGCCCGCACCGTCTATTACACTGGGCATGACCCCGACAACGACCTGTTGCACGATTATTTGCTGGCGCACGGTTTTCATCTGCACGAACAGCTGCGTTCCTATGATAAGGTGGGTGTCGCCAGCGCCGCTGCGGGGAATCCGGCGGTGCAGGTGCGGCCCTTCGCGCTGCCAGGTGATCTGGCCGGGGTGCTGGCCATCGAGGCCACGGCGTTCGTTTCGCCCTGGCAACATGACGCCAGCGAATTCGCCGAGATGGCGGAAGATTATCCCTACTTCGTTGTGGCTGAACTGGCGGATGGCGGCATCGCTGGTTATCAGTGCAATACCGTTGACGCCGAATATGGCTTCTTGGTGCGGATCGCGGTGCGGTCTGATGTGCATGGCCAAGGCATCGGCACACGGCTGATGGCCGAGGCGCTGCGCTATTTCGCGCAGGCGGGCGTGCTGCGGATTTTGCTGAATGCTGAGGACGCCAACCCTCGTGCCCACCGCCTCTATGAGCGCTTTGGCTTCGAGTTGATCGAACCGCGCGGCTTTGTCTTGGCTTACGACATCCCCTGACCAAGCGCGCAAAAAAAAGCGATCCTGGCTGATCTCACCTGTTCTGCTGGTGGGTGCTGTTGCATATGCTTTAGCAGGCTGCCATTCAGCCTCCAGTGGCGGGGGAAGCAGCCATTCTGCAACATGTGACGACCCTCTGGTGCAAAAGAAGAGCACGCTCACCATGTGGTGAGCGTGCTCTTGCGACTTGGCTGGCGCTAGCGGCTAGCCGTGGCCACGGGCTTTTCGAGATGCAACTCGCGCATCATCGCGGCGATGTCATTGGCATCGATGGTTTCGCGCTCCAGCAGCGTCTCGGCCATCTTATCCAGGAAGGGGCGATTGTTCGAGAGGATGCCCTCGACGAATTGATAGCGCTCCTGGATGATGTCTTTGACCTCTTGGTCGATCATCGATGCCGTCTGCTCGGAATATTCGCGTTGCTGGCCCAGGCTCATCTCGCGGCCCAGGAAGACCTCGCGATCCGCTCCGTAAAAGACCGGACCGACTGAATTGCTCATGCCCCAGCGCGTCACCATCTCGCGGGCGATGCCCGTCACGTTCTGGAAGTCGTTTTCGGCCCCCGTCGTCACCTCGCCCAGCGCCACCTGCTCCGCCACACGGCCACCCAGACCATAGGCAATGCGAGCCAGCAGATAGTTCTTCGAGTAGTTGTGGCGGTCCTCGGTGGGCATGAACTGCGTCACGCCCAGCGTCTGGCCACGTGGCACGATGGTCACCTTATGCACCGCGTCGCCACCCGGCGTCATCATGGCGACGATGGCGTGGCCACTCTCGTGGTACGCGGTGATCTTGCGCTCCTCAGGCGAGAGCACCAGCGGGCGTTGCGCACCGATCATGATGCGGTCCAGCGCGTCCTCGAAGCACTGCATCGTCACCTGTTGCAGATTGCGTCGCGCCGCCAGCAGGGCAGCCTCGTTGGCGAGGTTGGCGAGGTCGGCGCCGACCATACCCGCTGTGT
>JACDGC010000784.1 GCA_013815535.1 Ktedonobacterales bacterium | reverse complement strand
CCACCCAGCAGCGCTATGCCCTGCGAATGGCCTATGAAAACAAGGTAAGCATCCTCACTGGCGGCCCAGGCACCGGCAAGACGACGACCATTCGCACATTGTTGCATGTGCTGACGCACAATCATGTCAGCTTCGCCATGGCCGCGCCCACTGGGCGGGCCGCGCGCCGCATGACTGAGGCCACTGGGCATGCGGCCAAGACGTTGCACCGCCTGCTGGAATATTTGCCCAACGCCAACAGTTTCGCCCGCAATGAAGAGCGCCCGCTGGAGGTGGACTTCATCATTGTAGATGAAGTCAGCATGATCGATCTCATCTTGATGTATAACCTGCTGAAGGCGCTGCCCGACCACGCGCATCTGCTGTTGGTAGGCGATGCGGATCAACTGCCGTCGGTTGGCGCGGGGAATGTGTTGCACGATCTGCTGGCGAGTGAGGCCATCCCCGTCACACATCTGACCGAGTTGTTTCGCCAGGCAGCCGCCAGCCGCATCATCGTCACGGCACATGGGGTGCGCGACGGCATCTTGCCAGACCTGCGGCCTGATCCCACGAGCGATTTCTTCTTCATGCCTGCCCGCACGCCGGAAGAGGCCGCGCGGCTGACGACCGATCTCGTGTTGCGCCGTCTGCCCGCGAAATATGGCTTCGACCCCACGCGCGATCTGCAAGTGTTAGCCCCGATGTATAAAGGCCCGGCGGGCGTGAGCGCCCTGAATGATGCGCTGCAACGCGGCATCCGTGGCGGTGCTGAGGGCGTGACGGCGGGGGCGCGTGTCTTTCACGTGGGCGACAAGGTGATGCAGCTCAAGAATGACTATGACAAAAATGTTTTCAATGGGGATGTGGGCATCCTGGTGGTGATCGATCCGCAAGATGGTCTGGCGGTGGTGCAGTATGGTGATGTCGCGGTGACATATGCTTTTCACGAATTAGATGCGCTGGCGCTGGCCTATGCCGTCAGCATCCACCGTGCCCAAGGCAGCGAATACCCCGCCGTCGTGCTGCCGCTGGTGATGCAGCATGCATTGCTCTTGCAGCGCAACTTGCTTTACACCGCCATTACGCGCGCCAAGCGGCTGTGCATCATCGTTGGCGAAGAACGGGCCCTACGGTATGCCATTTATAATGACGAGGTGGCCACCCGCAACACGGCGTTGGCCGACCGCCTGCGTGATGCCCCGCCCTTGCCTGCCGATGTTGCGCCTGATTTGGCGGAGGTGACGCCGAGCGCCGCGCCGCCCCTGCAACGCGCCCCCGACCTGCACCGCCCCGACGCGGGCAAGCGCACCCGGCCACGGCTGGGCGAAGAGTGACCACGGGGCAGCGTCAATCCTTGGCGATCGTTCGATAGATGGCCGCCATGGGCACCGTGAGGCCCAGGCAGCGCAATTCCACACCTTCGCCATCGCGGTAATCGCGCATTTCCCACTGATTCCCCGAGGATGTACGGCGCTGCACATGGACAAATGGACGCTCGTAATCAACTAAGACATATTCTTTCAACGTGGGGCAGGCGCGATATCGTAGGGCCTTTTGCCCCACATCAAAGGCGACCGTCGCGGGGGTGAAGATCTCGATGGCCAGCACGGGCGACCGCAACACATCATCAGTGCTGGGCATGCTTCGATCTGTGCTCACCGCAACATCGGGATAGACAAAGCAGGTGGAGCTGAGTTGCACGCGCATGTCAGATGAGAAGACCGCGTGCTCCGTGCCATGTAAAGCCGCATCCAAAAAGAAAATGATGTTGAAAAGAATGGTCGCGTGGTCGCGTGGCTGAGGGCCGCGCCGCCGCACGATTCCATCAAAATATTCATGCTTTTCCGCCGGAGACGCACGCTCCGCTGCCAGATAGTCCGCTGGGCTGATGTCAGGCTGCGCCATCACCACACCTCCGCAACTGCTATTGCCCTATTATGGCACACTTGTTCGCTATAGAACAATACCCCTAGCTGGGATGATATTTGTCATATAAAACTGCTGATGCGCGACACTACCGGCCAACCCCGCTTGCCCGTAGACTTGATGGAGAGCATGTGGTGCAGCATGCTGTCATGGTGACGAAACCAGTAGTAGAGGAGTTATCCTATGGTGACAACATTTTGGGCACGGCGTCCCCTCACGGCCCTCACGCTCTTCAGCGTCGTCGTGATGGTGCTGGGTGGCATCGGCGCGTTGTTTGGCGGCATCGTCGGGGTCGGCTGGCCGGGCGGCTTGGCACTGGATGTGGTGGGCAGTCTCGATCTTTTGGGCGCGGCGCTCATAGGCAGCGGTGTACGCTGGGGGCCAGGGGTGGGTGCCGTCATCACGGGAGGGGCCTTTTTCTATGCCATCTTTCTGAATCCCTATCCCGCTTACCATTTCGCGC
>JACDGC010000783.1 GCA_013815535.1 Ktedonobacterales bacterium | reverse complement strand
AGCGGCTGGTGCCACACTGCTGCGTGGTGGCGCGTTCAAGCCGCGCACGTCGCCCTATTCCTTTCAGGGCCTGGGCATCGCCGGTTTACGGATGCTGGCCGCCGCACGTGCCGCCACGGGGTTGCCGATCGTCACGGAAGTGATGGAACCTGGCATGGTCGATGTCGTCGCGGATGTGGCGGATATGTTGCAGATCGGTGCGCGCAATATGCAAAATTTCGCGCTGCTGGTGAAGGCGGGGCAGTCGGGCAAGCCGATCTTGCTCAAGCGCGGACCATCTTCCACCATCGAGGAGTGGCTGCTGGCGGCAGAATATATCGTCGCGACGGGGAATCCCAATGTGGTGCTGTGCGAGCGCGGCATCCGCAGCTTCGATCCACAGACGCGCAACGTGTTCGATGTCGCTGCCATCCCTTTGGCTCATTCGCTCACCCATCTGCCCGTGGTGGCTGATCCCAGCCATGGCACGGGAAGCCGTGCCCTGGTGGCCCCGATGGCGCTCGCCTCCGTGGCGGCAGGCGCGGATGGTCTGATCATCGAAATGCACCCACACCCCGATCAGTCGCTCAGTGATGCCGCGCAGACGATCTCGCCTGGGGCATTACAGGCGATCATCACGGCTTCCCACGCGATCCACGCGACCGTGGCGTTCGCTGCCAGCGCGCCACCCGCGCCGATGGCTGCCTTGCCCGACACCACAGAGCCACACACCGCCACCCGCCAGCACGTCACGTTAAATAATCGGTGAATGAGTGAGGAGAGATCCCTATGGCAAAACGTGCCCAGGCGCTGCCCATCCCCGCGAGCAGTCTCGCACACGACGTGGCCGACGCGGAAAAATGGTCCTTCGATGCCGCCGTCGTTGCCTGCTATGATGATATGCTCGAACGCTCCATTCCCCAATATGGGGTGATGCGCGAGGCCGTCACGGCGCTGGCCGTGCGGTTCGCCCAACCGCACTCCACCGTGCTAGACCTGGGCTGCTCGCAGGGCGGCGCGCTGGCCCCCATCATCGAGCGCTTGGGGGCCACTTGTTCCTATCTTGGGGTGGATAGCAGTGAACCCATGCTGCTGGCTGCGCGCCAGCGTTTCGCCGCGCCAATCGCGCGGGGCACCTGTGCGATGGATGTATGCGACCTGCGGGGGACGTATCCAGCGGTGGAGGCCAGCGTGACGCTGGCGATTCTGACCTTGCAATTCATCCCGCCGGAACATCGGCAGCGCTTGGTGCAACAGATGTATGCCCACACGCGCCCTGGTGGCGTCTGCATCGTCGTCGAAAAGATTTTGGGCAGCACCGCCGCCATCGATACAGTGATGGTGGATGCGTACCATGGGTTGAAGGCCGCCAATGGGTATACCACCGAGCAGATTCAGCATAAGCGTGCCTCCCTGGAAGGCGTGCTGATGCCCCTGACCGCTCAGTGGAACGAAGACCTTTTGCGCATGGCTGGTTTTCGCCAAATCGACTGCTTTTGGCGCTGGATGAACTTCACAGGATGGGTGGCGATCAAAGATGCATAATACGCTCGGCAAACCCCAGGCGCATCCCAGCGGCGTTCCGCACGAAGCCGCGTGGCCCCAGCCCGCATTCTTTCACGCGCTGCGCGGCGCGACGGTGGTGGCGGCGAACACCGTGGAGGCGATCCACGCGGCGACGAAAGAGGTGCTGACCGCCATGGTCACGCGCAACGACATCCCAGTCGAGGCGATTGCCAGCATATTCTTCACGGTCACGCCGGACCTCAACGCGGCCTTTCCGGCCAAGGCGGCACGACAATTGGGGTGGCGACATATCGCGCTGATGTGTGCCACCGAGATCGCCGTCCCTGGCGCGATGCCTTCTTGCTTGCGCGTGTTGGTGCATTTCAATGCCACGCGCCCACGCGAAGCCTATCAGCCAGTGTACCTGAATGGCGCTGAGCAACTGTTAGCCGATGATCCTTCCTAGAATGGTGGGGGGAGCGCTCACGGCATAAGGGCTACGGCGGGCCAGCGTGGGCCGGGGCCTGGGCGGGCAGCACAAAGGTGTTGGTGATGGCTCCCTCATCGGCTTGGGTCACCATCTGGGCGAATTTCGCCAGCACGCCACTGAGGTAGTGGGGTGGGGGCGGCGACCAGGCGCGGCGGCGCTCGGCGAGCACCTCATCGCTCAGATCCGTGGCCAGATGGCGCGCTTCGATGTCGACGGTGATCATGTCGCCTTCGTGGAGCAGGGCGATGGGGCCACCCAGGGCCGCTTCAGGCGCAATGTGGCCGATCATCAGCCCGCGTGTTGCCCCGGAAAAGCGTCCGTCGGTGATGAGCATCACTTCGCCGCCCAGTCCCTGCCCCACCAGCGCCGCCGTCACTTGCAGCATCTCTGGCATGCCC
>JACDGC010000782.1 GCA_013815535.1 Ktedonobacterales bacterium | reverse complement strand
ATGCCCGCCCCGCCGTGAGGCTTCCAGCAGCGCCGCAAGACCGAACATCGCCAGCTGGTCCCACACCGCCATCAGGGTCGCCAAGCCATCAGCGGCGTCACTGTCGCACATCCCCCAGCGGGTCAGGCCATCGGCCCCCACGGCGTCGAGGGCAAGGGTGTGGACCCCCGCCAGATGGTCGGCCAGGTCGAGGGTGGTCAATTCCCCATAGCGTCGCACATACCGCCCATTCGGCTGTTGCAGACAGAAGGTATCCGCCCGATTGACCCACCGTTCGTAAACATCCCCCAGCAGGTCACGCATCACCCCCATCAAATCACCATCCCGCCTAGGTCCGACACCATGGCGTCGAGTTGCTCATCTGAGGGACGCCCCACCCGCCCCGGTTCGGGCACCCCCGCGCCACGCGCTTCCCACTGGTCCACCTTATCGATGGACGGCTGAATATCCGCTGCCCGTTGGGGGGCACGCCGCAACAACTCCTCGCCGAGATGGCGCATTTCGGCGAGGAACTGCGGCCCTTGCCGTGCCGGGTCATGGGCACGCGCCGCGATATCCTGGGCATATCCGTTCAATTGGTCATCGGTCAGACGCGTCAGGTCGGGCAGCAGCGCGGCGGGAGCGACGGGCGTCCCCACCGGAGACGGGCGGGGCGTCGCTGACCGCTGCACCTTGGCCCCCGCATCCGGGTCTGACCACACCCCCGCATAGGTGCGTGCCCCTTGTCCTTCCACCGCGCGCAGTTCGCTATCGATGGCGATGAGCGTCTGCGCCCCGTCATCATCGGCGAAGCGGCGCTGCATCGACACCGCCAACCCGGTCAGGTCGGCATGGCTCTTTTCTGCCTGACGCAAGCGATACTCGAAGGACTTGCGCGCCGCGCGTAATGCCCGCAACGCCACCCACTGCCCCGCCTTAGCGGATTCCATGGAGGTGGTGCGTTGGGTCTCCTCTTGCACCTCCTTGGGGTCGGTTGCCACATTGGCGAGGAAGGAGACGCCGAAGAAGAAGACCGGAATCACCGCGCCACTGATGACGATTTGCAGCCAGCCGGGAATGATAGAGGGCGGCGGCGTCCAGGAAGAGGCGCGATACATGATGCTGGTGAAGACCTGGAAGGCCAGCAGCGCCGCCAGCCAGCCGCCATACATGCGCAGTTCACTGGTAGCCTCATCCTCACTAGGGGCATCCGTCGCTTTCTGGCGTTTTGTCCACGCCACCCGCACGCGAATTTGGAGCAGGAAGCTATGCAGTTCGGTCGCCACCGCCAGGCAGCCGCCGACATAAAAGAGGAAGCGGCCCAGATTGCCCGCCCCATCGGTGAAGTAGTACGCGGTGCCCACGATGAGGCCCAACATATAACAGATGGGCACCACGACTTTGAAGAAGCCTTCCAGGCGGCCCATGAACTTTTCCACGCGCTTGTGTCCCTTTCAGGTGAGACAGAAAGGCCCCCCAGGTATCCTGAGGGGCCGGAGGATCAGGGGGGAGCGACTACTTGCCGCCCTTGTCGGGTTTGCCCGCTGCCGCTTGCAGCACGCCTTTCTGGCGCTCTTCGATGGTCTTGCGCAACGCGTCGAAGAAGTCACGCTGGTCGCGGCGATGCTCGGAGGCGGAAGTATCCTGTTGTTCGCGCGCCGCCATCTCGGCATGCACCGCCGCCAGATCCACCTTACGGATAGCGGTAGCGCGGAACGTGACCGGAGCCTCGACCGCCCCCGAGGTCTGGCCCTTCTTGACCCAGCCGCGTGCCTGAGCCGTGCGGCACTCGATTTCGACCGGACCAAAGAGGTACGAATCGATATCGCTGGGGGCGAACTCCAGCGGCAGGGTGAAGGTATTGGCCTGTTGCGCCCCCGGCTCGATGACCTGGATACTGTAGCCGCGCACCTGCGCTTGCGCCAACTCTTCGGGCGTCATCACGTCTTCGAGATCGGCCACCGCCGTCGCCGTGTAGGTCGTCTGTTTCTTGCCCGTCATCATGCCCATGGATTTCATGCTGTGTGTTCCCTTCTGTCTTGTGGATACGTTGTGGACATCATGCATCGATGCCCAACGAAATGTCGTCACCGCGTAGCCATGCCACGAGTAGCCGCCGATGACAGTGCACCGCCCGTTCATCGCCATCGGGGGCCGGTCGTGCCCCGATGAACGTCACCGAATCGTACTGACGAAGCAGCCCCGCCACATCACTGGACACCCACTGCCAATAGCGGCTCGGGTGTTTGAGGTCATCGAAATGGGCGAGGTATTCATAGGCGAACTCGGTCCAATCGATGTCCCCTTTGCGATACGCCGCGCTGAGGGTCGTGGGTGGGGCAAGATGGTCCCACCAGGCAGTGAAGAAGCCATGCGCCACCCACGCCGGATACCAC
>JACDGC010000781.1 GCA_013815535.1 Ktedonobacterales bacterium | reverse complement strand
CATGAAAGCAGGGGTGCTGGCACACAATGCCAATCTTTATAGCGCTTGCTGGGGAGTGGGGATTTTTTCCAAGACGATGACGGTGGCCACCTGCTCATAGCCGAGCTTTGCATAGAGTGGCTGGCCCATCGGCGTGGTTGCTAAGAGGCTGTGTGTCATCCCTGCTTGGTGGGCGTTGGCCTCCACATGCTGGAGCAGTGCTGTGGCGAAACCCTGTTGCCGATACTCAGGCGCAGTTGCAACCGCATCAAGATAAGCATAGCGCTGGGGAGTTTCATAGGATGTTCCACGTGAAACCATGTGCCCTTGCAGATGCAGAAGAGAGGTCATTTCCTGCGACTGCGCCAAAGGGCACGGCACATAGTCCATCGCCGCTGGGCCAGCAGCCAGCATCACCCCCATACATAGCTCAGTGGTCACCTTCATGGTGGAGTTTGCGGGTTGCACGGGGGGGATCTCGACCAGTGTTTTACTTAATACGGGTTGTTGATCGATAAAGCGATAACCGTGTGCTAAAAAAGCAGCAATTGTGCTGGCCACAGCAGCAGATTCCGCAAAGAGCGTCAGCCAATGGGGATACGCGGGCAAAGACAGCGGTGTTGCGAGCACCGAGCGACGTTGAAAGAAAAAATCCGTCGTCGTGCCGCGCAGGGGTACGGGAAAATGCACATGCAGGAAGTGCGCGTTCTGCCGATACGTGGTGCCCTCCTCATCGTGCGTTGCCGTCCAACCAAACAGGTAGCCCCACAAAATTTGGTCTATGAACGATGCCGTCATGCCGCTTTCCTCCAGTGATTGGATGCAAATCTCACCTATAGAACGAATGGCGCTAGACAAAGGGACTAGGAGACTGGACATTTTAGAACACATATACTAAAATAGAACGTAGGTTCACTAGAGAAGAGCGAATAGTATCCGCGTCTCGCAAAAAACGGAAGGATGGCAAAGCAACATGGCAAACGTAGTTATCAACCCCGTGCCGGAACTATGGGGCGATGCCCTTCCGGCGACATCTCAAACGGCAGTGGCGACGAAACCCAAAGCGATTGGATGGGTCAAGATGGCCCCCGATGTGTTGCGGGCGATGGCGATGGCGGCGAACAACGCTGGGCGTTCACTCAGCGAGGTCTGGGCCGAGGCTGCCCGCGAGTGGCTGCTGCGGAAATCAATGGATGCCGACTATGATGTGCTGGCCCACATGCCAGCCAAGAAGCGCCCCGAAGACACACAATTGGAACTGAAGCGGCATCGCCTCTGGGGCACCATCGATAGCGCGATGGAGGGCATTCGCGGTCCCCAGACAACGGTCATCGAAGAGCGTGAGGTTGCTGCCTAAACCCTTTACCTGAATCGCACGCGGGCAGCGTGCACACCATACACCCTGACTTGTCCGACGTGCCATCAATGTGGATGGCAGCGCGGCGGTGTGCGAGATCTTCGTGCGCCGCCGCTTTGCTTTGGATGGATGCGACCGATTATGCTTCGGGGGGTGTCTCTGCTGGGAGTTCGGCGGGTGCATCATCTTGCAACTCTGGCACCCAGTCGCCGCGCGACAAACGCCGATAGCGTGGCAGATCTTCGGGCATCGTCCCACCCGTGCGCTCGATGGTCAGGCGAATCTGCACCCCGACATCCTCAGCGGCAGTGGTGATGGCGGTTTGCCCCTGCAAGTTCTTGCGCTCGACCACGGTGGCCGTCAAGGCACGCTGAAACTCGTTATAGGCCGATTCCGCGACCCCCATCCAATCCATTGGTTCGTCCGAAAGCATGGGGAGGTGGCGCATTTCGATGACGTTGCGTTCCGTCGCCACTGCATAGAGGCCCGCGTAGTTCGCATCGGTGAGGGCCTGGTGCTGCTCAGGCGTGACGATGCCCCGAAAGCTCACCAATTCATGCAGCAGGGCATCCACCGTGTGCAGCTTCAGTCGATGTTCTGACCGCAGTTGCTTGTTGCCATCTTCGGTGTCTTCCAGCGCGGCAGCCCCCACCTGGGCCAACCATTGCTTAAATGGCTCGGCATTGGGCGACGGCACCGCTTGAATAATACGCAACAATCCCTCGGTGGTCGCACAATCCGTTTTTGCCATGCGACCATCAGCAGCGGGCAGAGGAAGGCTATGTACGAAATCCTCGTACATAGCCCCTTCTTTCTTCAACTTTCGCTTCAAGTCTGACCAATAGCCACGCGGATTGGGGGTAGCAGCAAGGGCGGCCATACAATCCACAACGCTATACCACCACTCCGCTTCATGCCAAGTGCGCCGGATGGGAAATTGATCAAATAAGGCCACGGTGAGATCTTTGTCCCCAAGTTCCATAAAAGCATCCTTTTCGGTGTATGACGATTCTGAAAGATTGCTAGCCTCGCTGAGCATAA
>JACDGC010000056.1 GCA_013815535.1 Ktedonobacterales bacterium | reverse complement strand
AATGCATATGCCTCTAGGCCGACGAAGCCTACAAGCCAAATGCTCAGCAATAGGGCGCCGATCTGTTGCGCCCGCGTGCGGATGCTGCTACGCAACCAAACCCCACCCAAAATCCCTGGCAACCCCAGCACCAGCAAGATTCCCACACGCAATGGGACGAAATGCGCATATGCCGGGACATCGCTCATCAGATTCGCCAAGACCACTCGCAGCGGATTGATCGTCGTATCACCAGCCGCCGCCGCGCTGTTGTCGCAAGTAAGGCCACAAAATTGCACCGTAAACCATGGCACGAATGGCAGGGGTAGCGCCAGAACCGCCCCCAGCAACAGCGGCCACCGCGCCAGAGGAACGACATCCGTTACGCGCCGCAGGGTATTCTGCCAGCCTACCGTCGCGATATGCTCTTCCATGCCGCTATCCTCCCGTATGGTGTGTCATCTGCTGATTATAGGCAACCGACACGATTTGTCAATTTAGCGAGGCAAGGGGCCTGTGGGCAAAAAAAGCCAGTGGCCAGATCGTGTGATCTGGCCACTGACAGGAGGTAACGGGAAAGGGTTATTCGGCGATGGCGGCGCGCTCGGTGGGCTGTTGGGCTTGCTTCCATTCGCGCCACTTGGCGAGCAATTGCTTGGAAAGGCTCAACTCGATGCCACGGAACTCGGCGAAGGACTTGATCGTCACCTTCATACCTTGGCCGCGCATGCGCTCGACATCGGCATCGATGGTGCGCATCACATGCTCGCCATCAGCATAGTTGCGCAGCAGCGTGCTGGCGCGGGGAATGCCGGGGCGCGAGGTATTGAGCACCGTTTCGTTTTCGCCAGAGGGCGAGCCACCGGGCGTGCGACCGTCCAGCAGCATGCCCTGGTAGGGACGCGCCGCGAACTCGCCACTGGGGGCCTCAAAGACATCATCGCGCGGTTCCGCCGCGACGGAGTACGACATGCTGGCCGCCGCGCCGCGCAACATCTCGTGCTCGCCGCTCTCGCTCAGTTCGTCGCTCCAGTTGGCGCGGCGCTCGCTCAGGCGACGGGGCAGGGGCACGACGCGCTCAGGCAGCGCGGGCATCTCGCTCGAAATGGGGCCGCTGATCTGCGCATCCTCGGTCACGGTGGCACCGCCAACCTGGGTACCAGCCTGCTCGCGTGCGGCCTTCACCGTGGCGGCAAAGCCTTTCAACTGGGCCGCACGGATGCCAGCATTCGCCTCAGCGCGCAGCCGCTTATACTCGGCTTCCTGTTGAAGGCGGATAAGCTTGGCTTGATGGTCCTCTGCCGCTTCGTTGGCCGACTTCTTCCCAATGGCGGGTTGCACGAGGGCCCAAAAGAGGCCCCAGAACGGCGGCGATACGCTGACAAGGATCATTGTCAAGCTGAAACCGCCATTGTGTGAGGCAGTTCCGAGCCAGGAATCGGTCTTAAAAGCGTGATACTTTTCTGAACGGAAGGCCAGAGAGTTCCACGTTGTGATACCTGTCGCTACCAGCACACCAACCCAACACATGATTGATTGGAACTTATTGCCTCGCAACCAATGCCAGGGGGCAAGCACCGAACAGAGCCATGCCATGCCAACGATGCCGATGGAAAGGAATCCCCATAGCGCTGCGTAAAAGATGCTGATGGGATTGCTGAGATTATTCAGATCTAATCCTGACCCGTCTGAGTAGACAAAAAAGTTGAAGAGCATATCTGGCAGATACAGCACGATGGGGAAAATGTAGTAGATCTTCATCAAGAAGCCAGGTAATGGCAAGGCTTCTTCTTTTTTCCCTTTAACCTCTGGAATATCAGCGGTTGCTTGTGACATGATGTCAGATTCCTCCTTGCGCCGGGCAGGCATCACTGCGCCTGCTCGCGCACTTTCACTTCGCGCTGGCCATACAGTTCATGTTTGACGCACATCAATGGCGAGATAGAGCGTTCCCCCTGGAGCATCGCCTTCCTCTCCACGATGCCGCTGGCCTGCTGGGGAACGGTCGCACAAGCAGCCTTGCCTGGTTTCCCGACGACTTTGCGCATGAATCAGCCAGATCCGGCACTGCACAGAGCTTCCCGTTAAAGGCGCACTCGCGGGGATGGTTGCTGGCATGTTTCCCGCACGCCTGTGGATAAGTGGACCACTTGTGCATAAGTCCGGTGGATAACTCGTATTCCTAGTGTAACATCGCTGCTACTGCACACCAAGAGTCCAGCCAATCGGGCTAGTATCCCATAGGACTATTTTACCCAAGGACAAATGAGGCAAGGCGGCAAGCCACGTTTGTCTGTCTACCAGAACATATGACCGCCTCCATCACCATGATACATATGTTCCAAAATCGACGATCGGGCTACGCCATCTTGGCTAAAACGCCCGTTCCATAATTGCGGCTGCATGCCGTTCCCAGGCACACGAGATCAGGCGTAGGCACATCTGGCTGGGGCAAGCTGATCTATTCGTAGGAGACGCTCACCAATTTTCGTATTTGCCAGCGTTTTGGAACGACTCACAGATGGAAAACGCGATTTGCGGAAAATGGCGCAGGCGAGTTACCATTTCGCGCAGAGAATTGACAATATCCATCGCCAGGGGGATACTAACTAGGTGTGATGCGAACATCTGGTTGAACGGTCGGGAAGGCGGGTACCTATGCAGCGGGTCTATGGCGTAGCGATCAAGAAGGGCGGCCAGGGGAAATCCACGACGGTAACGACCCTGGCGCGTCTGTGTGCCCTCTATGGGGCACGCGTATTGATGGTGGATCTCGCTCAGCCTGGCTCCGTCTCCACGGCCATGCGTGATAGTTGGCCGACCTCGAACCACGGCGGCCTCAGCGAACTGCTGGAGCCTTTCACGCAATTGCAGCCGCACGACTTGCCCCACCCCGACGATGTGCTAGCGGGGCTAGAGGCGCTGCATCTGCCCGTGCCCCTCATCGCCAAACCCAGTTGGAGCGGCGGCATGATGCATCTGCTGCCCTATGACGAAGGGCTGGGGGCCATCACCCGACACCTGCAATCGCCCTTCATCATCGACGGCATCTTGCGCAGCATGGATTCCGCCTTCGACCTCATCCTCGTGGATTTTCCGGCGGAAGATGGCATCTTGCTCGACAATGCCCTGGTGGCGACGGATCGCATCCTCGTCCCCTTCATCGCGGAAGCATCGTCGCTGGAGGGCATCGATGCGACGCTGCGCCTGCTGCGACGCGGACGCGAGGCCAACGCGCGGGCGACGTTGGGGGGCATCGTGCTTACCCACTGTGAGCCGCGCAACAAACGCATCGGCGACATCGTCAACACACTGATGCACTCGGGCGAGGTCGAAGGGGAAGACATCAAAGAGCGCATGTTCCCCTTCGCCATCCGCCAGAGCGATTTCTATGATCACGCGTTTCGCTATGGCGAACCCGTATGGGAACGGACCCAGGACCAACGCGTCTGGTCGGGCTACGTCTTGCTGGCCGAATGGCTGCTGGCCGATGCGGGCCTGGAACGGTTCATCGCGAATCGCCGCCATGCCGCCCTGCTCGACGACGACACCCGCGTGATGGATACCGCCGCCGTGGCAGCTGGCACCGGCACTGGCGAGGCGCGCTTGCACGACTTCCGCACGGTGCACTATCCCGCGCTCACAGCGAATCCTTAGGCTGCGCGGTGCCAGCCTCCGCTTCCTCTCGAAACGCTGATGAACTTTGCTGATACGGCACGCTACTCACTAGGCGGCACCAGCGTGCGTGTCCAGGGACGCGCATACTTGCTCACCCAGCGGTCGTAGACCAGTTGCAGAGGAACGGGGTTGAGGAAGTGGCGTTTGGTGCGCCCCTCTTTGCGGGTTGTCACCAAGCCCACCTCTTCGAGAATGTGCAGGTGTTTCATGCAGCCAAAGCGTGTCATCGGCAGATGGGCGCTCAGTTGCACCAGCGTCTGACCATCCTGCGCGAAGAGCAGATCGAGTAAAAGTCGCCGATGCTCATCTGCCAGCGCCTTGAAGATATCGGGCGATTGCCCCTCATACCAGGGAATGTTTTATACGTGCTGCCGAAGAAGAAGAGGGATAGTGCTCTCATCAGGCCGCGTGGCGGTCTTCGTCGTTCTGTACGCCCATGACGGTGCGCGGACGGAATGTGAGGATCTTCGCCTGGGGGCGGGCGGCACATAAGCGCGCTTGCTGTTGGCGGGCGAGGAGGGCTGCCACCACCGCACCGCACGCGACGATGGCGGCTAGCAGCATCAAGGGGCCACGCACGCGCAGTAAGATATACGCGAGGGCATGGGCATATGTCAGCAGCATGTGACCCCTCCGGCAAATGGCGTTGCGGTGCTGCACTATCGCACAAGACCGTATTTCCAGCATACCGACGGGGCCAAATGCCGCAAGTCAGGCGTTGAGGAAGGCTAACCCTGGCCCGCCATGTCGGCGGCGGTCATCTCGTCTTCGTCATCGACATCATCCACGTCAGCGATGTCGCGGTCGTCATTCTCATCATCGGCCAAGTCATCATCCTCACCGTCAGCTAACAAAGGATCAGGGTTGTTGGTGCTGCTGAGGATGCCAGGCAATTGGCCCTCTGGTGTGCCACTGACCGCATCCAGATTTTGCTGGGCCACTTCGTCTTGGTCGCTGACGCGCCGCAGTTGATCGAGCTGCTGTTGCGTGGCGTCCTGGCTCTGCCCTTGGGCGATGTTGGTCTGCCCCATGTCGGGGGGCATCTGGGCGTCTTGTTGCTGCGAATCGTTTTCTTGCGGCGTACTCATCAGTGGTGCTCCTTGTGGGTGGGTGTGCAACGACATGTGCATGCGCAACCATGACGCACTTTTCGTGCCCGCCTGTCGGCCCCCTTCACAACACGATCTTCAGCCCCTTGATGGTCGGTTGCGGATGATATTGGGTCGTCAATTGATCGACCAATTCAACCACCAACTGCGTGTCGCCCGCGCTGGCACGGTCGAAGGCATCTGCAGGGACGCGCAGCGTGATGGGCGGATGCGCTGGCACGCGGTCGATCATCGTCTGAGCGGCAGCATAGTGGATGTCGTAGATGTGCGCGTGCGAAACCGAGTGGGTATATTTGCCCGGCTGCACGCCCAGACGCGCCGCCAGGATGCCCAGCAGCAGCGCGAAGCCCGCCACATCATGCGGCAGCCCCAGCAGCACATCATTCGAGCGCACAACGCTGTGCAGGTTCAGACGCCCGCCAATGATGTTGACGGTGAAGGTGTAGGGGCATGGAACGTTCTTGCGCTGCACACCCGAGGCCAACCCATCCGTCGCGGGGTCCCAGGCAATGACCACGCCCTGGCGCGACGAGGGATCGCGTTCCAGCAAGGTCACCAGATCACTGATCTGGTCACGCCCAAAGTGGCGCCGCCACCGATAGCCATAGGCCGCTGAGACGACACCCGCCACGTTTGTGAAGTCGGCCCAGATGCGGGTAAACTGGTTGAGGAAGTGGTCGGGCATACGTTCGCCCGTCAAGAACCACACTTGCTCTGCCACGAAGAGGTTGATGGGGATGCGCCGCAGCGTCAGCAGGGGAAAATCCGCCGCCACATCCGTCGCCACCAACGTCATGCCAGGCAGCGCGCGGGTCAGATGCCCGGTGCGCTGATTGCGTTCCTCCGTGCCGTCAGCCACAATGGCACGCAACAATTCACGGTATTGTTCATCAAAAGTGGGCATGACCGCTCCCCCGCACCCGATTGCACATGATCAAGCTCCATTATATACGCACGCAGGAGAGCGGCGATTCAGCTAGCTCGGCTTTTGGCCAATGGCGCGATAGAACGAGAAGGTGCTCTGCCGTGCATCAACCTCTTGCGGCCAATTTTGCAGGGCACGATCATAGTCCTCGGCGGTGGCAGTGCCACGCGCCACCGACAGCCCGCGACCAGCCTTGAGGATCTCATAGAGGTCGAGGGCCATCATGCGCCCAATCCGCCCGCCCTGCGCCCCCAACGGCACGGGCATCTCTTCGGCTTGCACATTGAAGAGGCCAGCGGATTGCAGGTACGCGCCGATGCGCGACCCCACCGTCATATCCAATCCGATTTTATTGCCACCCTCGATGGTCAGGTTATGCAGCATATTCATGGCGGGGCCGCCAGCGGGGGGCAGACCGCCCTCGACCAACTCGACCCAACCACCAGGGCGCGTCATCCGCACCAATTCATTGATGACGAAGGGCCAACGCACGGCAGGAATGGCCGAATAGAGCAGGCGCATGTGCACATAATCAAACGACGCATCGGGGAAATTGTTGCCCTGCAAGATGTCGCCCGCCACGAAAATCGCATTCGCTGGGCGTTGGTTCAGGCCATAACCCAGCGCCAAGTTGCCAACATCCGACGCGACTTTATCCAGCCCAAAGACGTTGCTTTCGGGGAACTGGGCCGCCATCTCCAGAACCCAGCGGCCACTGCCACACCCCACATCGAGGATGTCGAGGGGCGCACGCAAGGGGGCGCGAAAATTGCCTTGATTAAGCTGACGCAGCAAGAAATGCTGAAAATTCAGGCGATTGGTTTCGCCAATATCTTTGGGTAAGGCGTAGGGCGAATCAGCCATGTAACTGCGTCCCCCCGCTTGCACAAAGCCAGGGGTTGCGGGTGCTGACTCTGCTGGGGTGGTGGCCACGCGTTTGCGTCGCCCAAAAAACCAGGGCATAGTCTCGTCCTTCCGTATACTGCCAAGCAAGCACAGTTGAGCCCGCTGTGATTGTGAACCCCACCATCGTACAGCAACCGCTCAAAAGTGGCAACCTCTTTTGACAGGAGCGGCGCGGGCGGGCAATGTTCAGCGCTTTGCGATGATGAACACCAATTCAGTGGGGAAAGTCAGCCGTCGCACGTCCCACGGCTGATCAACGATCAGTTCTTGAAAATGCGCCTCATAAAAAGCCGACATCCCCTTTTGGCGCCCCCCCAGGCTCTGGCGCGGGAACGAGACGACCAAATAGCGGGCGTCGATGCGCAGCAAGAGCCGTCGCCCAGCGTCGCGGTCCAATTGCTCGAGCGTGGGCAATGCTTTGAGCACGAAGGCAAGATCGACCGCTGTGCGGGGCGGCGTGACGCTCGCATCCGCCCAGGTCGTCTGCCCCGCGATGCCCAAGACGCCCAGCGCCTCGCCCAGAAACCCCATCATGCTCCCATAGATATCGCTGGCATGATAGGCCGCCCCTGGGGCCAGGGGCATCCACAGGGCAGCCAGGGGGTGCAGCCCACAGGCGACATCGAGCACGCTGTGAATGGGCGGCAGATCAGCGAAAATGGCGGCGTAAAAATCCGTGAGGAACGGCAAGCGTTCACGCATCGACGTGTGGTTCGCCATGATCGCCGTGCACACCGCCCGCTGCGCCACGGCATCAGGTGCCGCCCGCAGGTCAGCCAGCCAACGTGCGTAGGGCAGCGACGGGCTGAGGAAAGCACCGCCGATCTGATGAAGTTTCTCTTTGGTCGCCTTCGTCGCCTCTTTAGCAGTGCGACGTTTGGCGATTTCACCCACTGCCAGCCGCCGCACCAGATCCGGCGCGACATCGACGTATTTCGGGCTGGCGGCCAGGGCCGCCATGACGACTTCCAGCGCATCGGTCGGCACGCGCAATTTCCCCTTTCGATTGACAAACCGCATTGTATCTCATATACTGGAAGAAGACGCGGGCAATTAGCTCAGTTGGTCAGAGCGCCACGTTGACATCGTGGAGGTCAGCCGTTCGAGCCGGCTATTGCCCACCAACATGACAGCCGCGCCATCTCTAGAGATGGCGCGGCTGTTTGAGCATGCATCTCACACTGCCGTGAAGGGCAGCGATCAGCCAATGAGGCGTTCCAGCCGTTGCGTGCCGGGCAGACGGAAACTGGGGTTGATGGCGGCTCCGACCATCATCACCACCCACAACACCCAGGTGAGCATGGTGACCAGTCGCCCCATCAGGTCAAACGGTAAGGCCAGCAAACCACCCAACAGCGGGATGACATGCAGCACGCCACCCAGGCCCCACAGCACGAAGCCGATGACCGAGAGCGTGCCGAATATCAGCACGGATTGCCGCGCGTGGTGGCGCACAGTCTGGTTGCGGCGCTCGAAGAGCAGCAGCAGTAAGCCCGACACCCAAACGAAAAGGTAGGCACCGACGCGCTCGGCAACCTCGGGCAAGCCGAGCGTGGTGGCTGGGGAAGAATATGGTCTCATCGTAGCGTGGCTCCTTGGGAGGGGATGGCAATGTACCCCATCCTCGTCTCGTGTATTATACCCGATGCGACCCCGAACGTATATGAAGATCCTCACCTCTCCGTAAAATCTTGATGAATTTCCCTCACCCGTCAGCCAGTGTGCGGGTCACACGGTGGGGCGCTCGCTCAACTCTTCGAGATCCAGTTCGCGCTCGATGTCGTGCAGCACCTCATCGCCGATCTCCCCGTTGTCGCGCATGCTAATGGCTTGCTGGCGCTGCACCTCCACCAGATCCAGCAGCACGCGTTGGTAGGCACCATGCTTTGACTTGGCCGCGTGGCGCTCGGTCGGCGCTCGGTCGGGTTGGATGGCGCTGAGGATGCTGACGCGCTCCTGATAGTGAGTGCGCAAATCCACCAACTGTTCCTCTGGCAGGCCCGTTGTGCCATCTAATCCTTCGAGGCGATCGAGCGCGACATGAGCGATGGCCAGGTGGGCCGCCCGTGCTTCATTGCGCCGCGTCTTGTCTTGGTCCAGCCCGAGGCGACGGATGAGGCTGGGCAGCGACAAGCCCTGCACCAAGAGCGTTACCAAAATGACGACAAAAGTGAGAAAGATGATGCTGTCGCGCACAGTCTGTGACAGCGCACCACTGGCTGCCGTGGGGAGCGCCAGCGCCGCCGCCAGCGACACCACACCGCGCATGCCCATCCAACTGACCACCGTGACCCCTTGCCACGCTGGGCGGTCAGTCCGTGGCCCGAGGATGCCCCCCAACCGCCACGCCAGCCACGCGCTGGGATAAGCCCAGGCAACGCGCACCGCCATCACCACCAAGCTGACGACAATGGCCGCCCCCAACAATTGCACCAGCAATTCGCGGTGCGTCGTCGTCAGGATGACCCGCAATTGAAAGCCAATCAAGATGAAAACGACGCCATTCAAGAGAAAGGTCAGCGTCCGCCAAAAGGAGAGGGCTTCGACGCGCGCATTGGGGGTGAAGAGTCGCGGCGCGCGTTGGCCGATGTAGATGCCCGCCGTCACCACCGCCAACACCCCCGAGACATTGAGCGTTTCGGCCAACACATAGGCCGCAAAGGGAATCAACAGCGACAGGGTGATGTCGAGCAGCGGCGTGAGGAACTGGCGATGCAGCCAGGCACCAACGACACCAACCACCAGTCCCACGGCGAAGCCACCCACCGCCACCAACACAAATTCCCCGGTCGCGGCCACCAAAGAAAAAGCTCCCGAGAGCACCGCCGCGAGGGCGAAGCGATAGAGCACCAAACCGGTCGCGTCATTCAACAGACTTTCGCCCTGCGTCACCGACAAGACACGGCGTGGCAGATCCAGGCGCTCAGAGATGGCCTCGCCAGCCACCGTGTCGGTTGGCGAAATGATGGCCCCCAACAAGAAGGCCGCCGACCATGGCAGACCAGGGATGAGCAGATGAGCCGTGACGCCGACGAGCAGCGTCGTTGCCACCACCAACCCCGTGGCCAAAAAGCTGATGCTGCGGATGTTGCGCCACATCTCGCGCCACGAGGTCACCCACGCGGCCGAATAGATCAACGGTGGCAAAAACAAGACAAGGATCAAGGATGGGTCGAGCGAGATCATGGGCAAGCCTGGCAGCAAGCCCAGCACCAGCCCCCCCACGACCAACACAACCGGATAGGGGAGGCTCAGCCGTTGTGCCAGCCCGGTCAGCAGCAAGATGCCCAGCAAAAGCAAGAGGAGGACTTCGACTCTTAGCATGGCTTCCTCCGTTGGGATGGCAGACGCTTTCCCCTTACTATACATCCATTTGGCCTAATAATGGCAGGCCGCGCTTGCGAATATAGAATATTTGTTCTATAGTAAGGGCACGGTATCGCTGGGCCGTGACGCTGGCTGGCTCGATTGTTGGCCACGCCCCTATGGTGAAAAGAGTGAAGGAGACGATGCCCATGAGCCTCTATGAACAGTTAGACCGCTATCGTGCCACGCTGCGCTGCCTGCTGATTTGCACGGAAGCGTTGCCCGAATTAGCCACCTGGCACACGCAATGGCAGAGTTTGCCCGGCGGACGCCCCGATGGACTGACCCGCGAAGCCCGCTATATGCTGGCCATCTATCGCGCCGCGCTCAACGAGCAAACAACGCTGCGCGAGTGGCTGGTGCGCAACCGCGCCGAGGCCTGGCTGGCCGCCGCCGAAGCTGAAGCCACCTTGCTATGGCAACTGGAACGCCGCGCGCTGGATGACGATTTGCAGCCCCGCACCGTCGCATTGCCCCCGGCTGCTGAGATGCGCGACTGGCAGGCCGCCGCGTAAGCGCGCCACTCAACTTGACAGATCAACGGGGGGCAAGTGCTATAATCTCCTTTGGTGGCGACCGAACTGAGTAGCTCAACCGTGGCCTCTGTCGGTCGCTCGCGTCTCCGCTCAACGTCGTTGCGGCAACGCCCGCGTTCACTCACAAGGAGCATCCTTCCCATGGCTTTCGAGCTTCCCCCCCTGCCGTATGACTATGCGGCCCTCGAACCGCACATCGATGAGCAGACGATGCATCTGCATCATGACAAACACCATCAGACTTACATCACCAACCTCAATAACGCTTTGCAGGGGCATCCCTTCGCGGACCTGCCAGTCGAAGAGGTGCTGAAGCGCCTGAATGAAGTGCCCGAAGCGGCCCGCACCGCCGTGCGCAACAACGGCGGCGGCCACGCGAACCACACGATGTTTTGGACGATCATAGGCCCCAATGGTGGCGGCGCGCCAACCGGCGAGTTGGCCACCGCCATCGACGCAACGTTTGGCTCGTTCGATCAGCTTAAGACAGCCGTCAATGATGCTGGCACGAAGCGCTTCGGCTCTGGCTGGACGTGGCTAGTGCTGGGGCAAGATGGCAAACTGGCCGTCACGTCGACCCCCAACCAAGATAGCCCCCTGCTGGACGGCAACTTCCCCATCCTCGGCAATGATGTGTGGGAGCATGCTTATTATCTGAAATATCAAAACAAACGCCCTGATTATTTGAATGCTTTCTGGAATGTAGTGAATTGGAAAAAGGTAGCAGAACTATTTGAGAAGGGGTAGTTTCAAAATTGCTTATATTATACTTAGCTGCGATGTATTCGCAGCTTTTTTATGGAACAGGATCATGACCATGGCCTCCCCATGGATTACATCTTGCAATTCTTTTTATGCTAAGCCATATGCCCTTTAATGGGCCATATTTTTTAAGGGCTTCAATTGCGTACTGGGAGCAGGTTGGAGTAAACCGGCATGAAGGACCGAGCCATGGCGATATCAGCCATTGGTACAATTTT
>JACDGC010000780.1 GCA_013815535.1 Ktedonobacterales bacterium | reverse complement strand
CGGTCGTGACGATCACGCTGCGGCGCTTGCTGCCCCAACCATCTGTGGTACACTGACCGCACATAGACTGATGCTGGATTAGGATAGAGGATACGGGTGATGAAGCTGTTGCAAGGGTTTGGGGTGAGCAACGATGCCGCGACGCGGGGCATCAACCCCGTCGCACAGGTGACGCAGCAGTTGCTGTTGGGCAACGCGGTGCGCGAAAATCATGCGCTGGAGCATGCCACCATCGTGTTGTTGTCGCAGCAACTGCCCGAGACACGGTTGGCGGGAGTTTCCATCGCGGCGGGTTTCTTCATCTTTGGCGATGTGCCAACAGAAAAGATTCTGCCGACCGCGCGCGAAGCCCTGCGGCGTCTGCGGGGTGATGAGCCAGATCTCGCCATCCACGAGCGCTGCGGCACGAATCTGGCGGTGGCTGGGCTGCTGACGGGACTGGCAGCGATGTCGGTGACGCGGTTACGCAAGCCCTATAATACCTTTAACAATGTCGTGTTGGCCTCGACGGCGGCGCTGGTGGTGGCTCGTCCCCTCGGTCTGCTGACACAGCGCTTCGTCACGACGCACACCCCCAATGCATCGATGACCATCACTGGTGTGCATCGCTTCAACTGGCGTGGCTCTACCACGCATTTCGTCCGCACCGACAACCCCAAAGCAGCGGGCATTTTCGGGTAACCTGCGGCACGTGGGGCCTGCGCTGCTACACTTTGACGGGGGGCGACATCACAATCTCTTCACAAGATGTCTGCCCCAGTGAACTTTGTGCATGCCCTTCGTCATAATTATTAGGGCAGCCTAATGCTTTACAGGTCAACGAGGTGGGTTACATCACCATGTGATTCGTGTATAATCCACATATCCAGGCCAGACATCCAGGTTAAGCACCTGGGGCGAAGCTTGTAGGCACAGCCAACGCAGGATCATGGTGGTCGCCAGCGCGACGCCATCGAGAATAGGGCGCGGAGGAGAATTCATGACGCAAGTGTTTGAGCGCAGTTCTGGGGTCGCGGAGGGAGCTGGGCTGAGCCTTGAAGAACGCCAGCGCGTGATAGCTGCCGTTGAGCGCGTGCGCGCCTGCCAATTGCCCACCGCCGCCGTTGATGCCGCGCGCAAAGATGAGGCCGAGACCGCGCTGCGCGAGGCGTTGGAGATGCTGCGGCCCCACATGGATGTCTATCCCTCGCTAGAGCGTTGCCTGTGCGACATGGATGAATGGCTGGCGGCGGGCCTCGACACGGTGCCGAATATGCACCATCTGGTGAGCCAAGGGCTGGAACTCGCGCCCGAGGGTGTCGAGGACATCATGTTCACCAATACCACGACGCTGAATTACTCGGATCATCCCTCCCTGGAGTTCGTGCTCTATCGCCGCTTCGAGGGCGCGCCTGCCGCAGCGCTGCGGTCGCTCTATCACTGCCGCTATCTCATCATCGCGTACCTCATCGACGCCACGGCAGGCTTCGGCATGGAGAGCAACTGCATTGTCTGCTTCACGGAGTGTGTGCCAGGTGGCGAGAACGCGCCCGATGTGATGGATGTCTTCTTCACCTCGAAGAATGCCTTGCGTGGCAAAGTCATCTTGCAGCCTTTGATGGAAGAGATTCTTGCTCCCAATGTCTTCGCCGAGCTGCGCGCGGCCACGCTGGACGACCTGCGGCTGATCGTGCCTTGCAAGACCGTCACGCACGAGTGGAGCCATCGCCAGGGCGTCATTCCCCTGACCGAATATCGCGAACTCTTCAACAATTTCATTGGGGCTGGGCTGGAAGAGGCGCGGGTGGAACTGAATGGGGCGCGCATCCTCTATATGCACGCCGAGCAGGGCGGGCCACACGCGGCCATCTACCAGATGGCCGCGCAGTTCATCCTGGCAGATCGCTTGTTGCGCTACCCCTTCGCGGCGCATCCCCGCGACAATGCGGATGCGGTGAGTGGGCAGTACATCCTGGGGCAATTCATCGATAAGGGGTTGCTGACCTGCAACGCGGGGGGCGTTTCCATCGCCAATCGGACGAATCTGCTGGCCGGGCTTGAGCGCATCATGGGTGAGATCGAGCAAACGCAATATCTCGCGTTGATGTCGAGCAGCACCGAAGCACATCGGGTGGTGCGTGAGCACGTGGGCCGCTATTCGCGCGCGGTGGGTGATGACAACACGATGGATAAATCCCTCTTCTATAAATGGATGGAGCACAAGCTACGCGGGCGTGTGCCCGTCTCGATGGATTGGAAAGCCGCCTTTGAGGAATACGGCGAATAACGCAGGGGACGCTGCTATGGCAGAGATCCATCATTTCGGTCCCGCTGTCCACACCGTCCCACCCGTGCCAGGGGCACAGGGACTGAGCGCCGCGCCCATCGTGCTGCCACCGGA
>JACDGC010000055.1 GCA_013815535.1 Ktedonobacterales bacterium | reverse complement strand
GCCGACACGCCGCGCAGGCGCGCGAGCAGCGGTGAGCGCGTGGGTGCCAGAAAATCTTCCCGGGTGAACAGCATATTCTCACCCGAGATGCCAAACTCGGGCCACAACGTCGGGTCGGCTTGCAAGGCGCGCAAGGCCAGGCCAATCACGATGCCCGGAAAGCGATCGAGGCGTGCATCGAACTCGCCGCGCCGTTGCGGATGCTGATAATTGCGCTGGCCTGCATCGGCGGGGGGCAGCCCCGCCAGGGCAGGGACATACATGCTATCGTAATCGATGAGGCGTAGGTGCCCCTGGTCATCCACGAGGATATTGCCATGTTGGAGATCGCCATGGGCGATGCCCAACTGCGCCATTTGGCGCAACATCTGGTCGAATTGCGGGATCAGACTGCCGATGGCGGCCGAGGTGAGATGATGCGCGATCCAGTTGTTGAGGGTTTCCCCGGCGACCCACTCCATCACCATAAGGGGATAGCGTTGCCCATTGACCAGGATCCCCACCCGTTGAAAATCGGTCGGTAAGAAGAGGTCGGCGGCGCGGCGGGTCATGGGCACGATGTGCTCATAGCGCGCGAAGAGATCGGGGATGGCTTTATTGTAGCAGCGGAGGGCCTTATCAGAACCGTGGGTCAGGTGGAGGTGATAGGTAAAAACGAAGCCGCCGCTGCGTACGACCGGAATCGTCCCCCGATCGGGCCGCATCTCTATCTGCCCGTGTTTCAACACCGGATCGACCAAAGCGAAATCGGCATGCTGCATGGCGAGTTGATAATCAGCTCCTTGCGGATATTGCACGGTAGTCATGCCCTCTTGCTCCCTCTCATACCGCTAGCCTCCTTCGCGGGCGGGAACTCGCGCTTCGGTGAGATATCCCACCACCGTCACATCGTCATTCTTCATCCCCGCCCCGCGCGCGGCAGTGACGAATGCTGCAAAGCTCAGCTCATCCTCCAACGTCAGCAGGGTTTCATAGATCGGCTGTCCCGCGCGCTCACAGGTCAGCGCCCAGGCGGCTAACGCATCGGACATCACCAGAAAGCGATCGCCATCCTGCCAGGTGCCCTGTAAATCTTGTATGAGGGGCTGTTGCGCGCCATGGGTACGCACCAGGGGCGGGGTATAGCCAAAGGCATCGGGGTCGTCCAATGGCCACGCAAGGATACGGTGTCCGCCACGGATCTGGACAATTATGACATCGCCAATCGCTAGGGCCTGAAACTGCTGGTCAGCGCGCGTGATGACCAACAGCGCGACCGCAGCGGCTGAGCCTTCCGCGGCCTTAATCTTGGCATGCCAGCGTTGCGGGTCAGGCCGCTGCGCTTCCCACACGGCACGCGCCGCCGCGATCCTTCGCCAGAAGATTGCCGGGGGATCGGGACGATAGTCGATCGGGAGCTGGGTAAGGTGCTCGACCAGCACCTGCGCCCATAACCCGCTGCTGTACGCTTCGGTCGCCCCATCGGCCACCGCGACGATGTCGACGCCGACCACGGCGGCGTCTTCATATTCGGTGGGATCATTGCCCGCTTTCTGCGTGGCAAAGCGCCGCATCATCGGAGATCCACGCGCGTGCCCACATTGAGCAACTGAATTAGTTCGACGATGCTCGCGTTGTACACGAAGGTCGCATTGCTTGACGAGAGCGCCCGCCCCGTTACCTCGCCGAGCGGAGCCACCCACGGAGGAATGAGCGCGCTGGCATTGTCCCGCAGGATGGGGGCAAACTGGTCGCCCTGGGGCAGCGGATCACTGAAGAGCGGATAGCGAATCGCCTCTTGGGACAAGGAGGACAGATGGACATTCGCCAGGATCACATTACCATCACTCGTCGCCAGTTGGCGAACCGCCTGCATCAAGGCTGCGGGATCGCCATCGGTCGATTCGCCATCGGTCACATTGAAGACCACTGGCGGATAGGACTGGGGATGGGCAGACACCCATTCAGTGAGGAAGTCGAGGGCGAGTTGGAGAGCGGCACACATCGGCGTGCCCGACGCCGCCGCTGGCTCGAGCCAGACGGGAAAATCAACCGTTTGCGGGACGAGACCGCCGGCCCCATCATCCATCATCCGGGTGCGCTGATCATAGCGAATCGGATGGGCATCGACGGCACTGATCGGGACCGCCAATTGCCCACTGAGGTCGCCCCCCCAAGCGGGATGGGCCGTTCCCCCATACCCGATGAGCGCCAGCGTAAAGTAATCACGCACGGCTTCTTGCTTGGCACAGCGGATGGCAATCTCACCGATGAGACGGTTGAGCGCGTCGGCCACCGCGTCACATTTGCGTTTGTTCAGCCCCTCTTGTTTGAACTCGTCGGCCATCGAGCCGGACTGATCGACCAGGAAGACAAACGCGGTTGGGTTTTGCCGACTGATTTCTGCTTGATACGCCATGAGGCGGCCTACTTTCGTCCCGACCACTGTAGTGCCGGGGAGATAAGGCATCCATGCCAGGTGATGACGGAGGAGGTTTGAACCACCCCCGGTGTGGCTGAAGGTCGCCGACTCGCTGGCGCAGGTGGGTCATTTGGGGTGGTTCCCGAGGGCATCAGGGTGGACGCCACGCGGCGGTGTAATGGGCCTTCCTGCGCATACGTGCGGTTCGCCACTAGTATCTGTTCTTCTGGCAAGTTCGCTGCCAGAAGGACCCGATCAAGCATGGCCCATCCCTCACAGTCTGCGGCACCTTTGGGGAATAAGCAAGAAACCTATGTCCTATCTTTGCTTGCAAAACGGCAATAGAGGGTCAGCTGAGATATCTCGGCTGACCCTCTATTGCCGTTTTGCAGCACTTTGCCTCATACCAATGGCACTGCCTGGGTTGCTCTCGTTACTTTGCGGGTCATGACCGCTTCCCTCCCTTTAGGCTAACACCCGCCGATCTGCGTGGCCTCCTCGGCCCGGCAGCCGCTGTGACCCGCGCACACTGGCAATCCCTCAACCTGCTGCCCCTGTATCGCCATCCCCGCTATGGCTGGCGGTTGGTCGAGGATTGGGAGGCGCGCCTGGCACGGCTCAGCGAACGTCTACCCCCCGCTGAATGAAGCCGGCACAAGTTCGTCCCTCGTGTGATGTTGGGGGGATTTATTCTAAGCCGATCCACAACAAAACCAACGTATGATTGATGCCAAACACTCCAGCAAGTTGCAAGAAGATCGGGGAGGCATAAGCAATGCTCCAGGAAACCGGGATCGATGCAGAGGCTCACGTCGCGCAAATGGACCTCTTGAGCATACGGCCAGGCACGCTGGCCATTCCAGGTGAACGACAATTTTTCCGGACGCTATCTTCCGACGCTTCTCCTCCTCCATACGTGTGGGGCAAGGTCACATTTCGGCGAGCGCAGTCACACGAGGATCTGTCCAGGGTGGAACGGGGCACTCACGAGAACTATACGGCATGCTACAATAGCAAACAGCAAGAACGACTTACCCGTCGTGCATGGTCATGCGCTCAGTTAGTCATCACCCCCATTGCGAGTGTGCCACAGAAAGCGTACTCGTTCTGCGTTGAGGAGGGATCAATGGGTACCCCATCTGGCATGCTCGCCCCCAAGAGGGCGTCGCAACCAGCCCAGCCAGCCGTTCACCAGTCGGCATCCCAAACCGAACACCCCCTGCCTCCTTCAGCCGCCTTATTACAGATGATGACTGGGTACTGGGTTTCCCAAGGGATCTATGTGGCGGCCAAGCTGGGCCTAGCTGACCTTCTCACTGAGGGGCCGTGCAGCATCAACGAGCTTGCCGCAGCAACACAGACCCAGGCTGGTCCACTTTACCGAGTGATGCGAGCCCTCGCCAGTGTCGGAATCTTCGAGGAAGGGGATGCGGAGTGGTTCACACTCACGCCGCTGGCTCAGTTGCTGCAAAGCAACACGGCTGACTCGATGCGCGCACTGGCGATGATGTACGCAGAGGAGCAGTACCGGGCATGGGGCGATATCCTCTTCAGTTTGCAGACGGGCACCCCAGCGTTCGAGCACAGCTTTGGCACGCGCTACTTCGACTATTTGGCCACCCATCCTGAAGCTAGCCAGGTGTTTAATGCGGCAATGGTGGGCTGGACAACCCAGATCGTTGATGCCGTGGTCGCCGCGTATGACTTCGCCTCGGTCAGCACGATAGTTGATGTAGGGGGAGGACATGGGGCATTACTCGCGGCGATTCTCACTACTTCCCCGGCGACTCAGGGTATCCTGTTCGATCAGCCACATGTGGTGACAAGCGCTGAACCATTCCTCAGGGCAGCCGGCATCCATGATCAGTGTCAGGGTGTCGGAGGTGATTTTTTTGCGGATATCCCAGCCGGAGCAGATGTGTATGTGCTCGCGCAAATTCTGCACGATTGGGATGACAAACACAGCATGGCGATTTTGAGACAGGTGCGACAGGCGGTGCCAAGCCACGGCAAACTGTTGATCATCGAACTGGTGTTACCGGAGGGGAACGAGCCATTCTTGGGCAAGTGGCTCGACTTGCATATGCTCGTCATGCTGGGCGGTCGCGAGCGGACAGCCGCCCAATACGCCACCCTATTGCGTGCGAGCGGATTTGAAAGTGTGCGCGTGATTCCCACGGCTGCGGGACAAAGTATCGTGGAGGCCCTTCCCATCTAGACGTCGCGTATCACCTTAGCTCGTCGATGAGCCGTGGGGCGGGATGCCCAAGTTCCAGAATTCAGCATCGGAAGCATCGCCCTTACGAAGGAAGAAACAACGATCGTATGGATGGCCCTTCGTGTCTTGACAAAGGGGTCCACCTTAACGGTATTGGCTCATCGGAATTTCTGGTTGATCAAGCTGATGATACCTGAGCAAAATGCAGCGGTTTTCTGGTTGAAGGCCAGTAAACGTGAGGAGCATTTCAACCAGAAAACCCGATTCCCAGTTGAGTCGTACACATCACCGGGCAATCGGAAACTCCGATGCGTCCTTTTGCTCGGGGGGGTAGTATGACGCTAGCTCCCCCATAAAAGCTCCGATGTTTCCCGTACCAAACCGCGGACATCCGCGCTTTCAGGGTGGTGGCAGGATCGGCTTGCGCGGCGGCTTGGGAGCGGGGTTGCCACCAGGCGTAGACGTGGCACTCTTGCGCGGGGCCTTGGGTTTGGGGGGCGGGGCCGCGCTGATCACCAGTGCCGGAGGCGACGGAGGTCCGACGATGATCGGAGGTGCCAGTTCGGCCAGCGCCTTGAGGAGCGGATCCGCGTCATAGGGCTACGCGCGCACCAGCAGCGGCGGATGCCGTTCGGGAATCAGGAGCACCAGATCGCGGGGCAACTGCTGAATCTCGTTGGCGAGGAGGAGCCGTCACCCGGCCTCGGCCCAACCCGTGGTGCGTGAGGTGCGCCGCTGTTCCCCACAAAGGTGGGGCGTTAACGGCTGCGCCCCTGATCGCGTTCGTAGTTCTGCTCGGGGCCCCGCTCCCGGACGGGGGGCAGGTGCTCATGGTCCTGGGCATAAAAGAAACGCAGTTGCTGCTGCACATCGGCACGGTCGTGGATGCCACTCGCCTGGCGACCCGACGCCTCCATCGTGCGGAAATCCCATTGCCGCAACTGCACCTCGCGGTGCTGGCTCCGCACGCCCGCCTTCCCTTTCCGCCCCGGCTACGTCTCGCCCACCCCCGCTAGGACCACATGGATATGGGGGTGCGCCCAAATCCACCACGCAAGGGGCCGATACCCCCGTCTGGTTAGCGACATTCCCGGATGACGGCCCCACTGGCGGTTTCTTCCGCGACCGCCACCCGATTGCCTGGTAAGGGTGCCAGCAACCATCTTTGCGTCAAGGAGTTTGCGATGCATGCTGATACGATCCAACTGCTGCTCGACCGTGCCCAGATTACCGAGCTTGTCAACAACGTGGCAACCTGTGCCGATCTGCATGACTGGCTTGGCGTGCAGCAGTGTTTTGCTGAGACCATCACGGTGGATTATACCTCGCTGAGTGGTGGCACACCGCAACATACCACTCCTCAAGCGTTGGTGGCGGGATGGCAAAGCACCCTGAACGGCTTTGCGGCGACACAGCATCTGATCACCAACCACCGGATAACGGTGGAAGGCGACACCGCCACCTGCCTGGCTTGTGTCCAGGCCACGCACTATCTACCCAACCCACCTGAAGATGCTTTTTGGATCGTGGGTGGCTACTACCAGTATGAGATCGCGCGCACGCCCCAAGGCTGGCGCATTACCAACACGACGCTCACTGCGACCTGGCAGCGCGGCAATTCCCATCTGCCCGCTCTAGCCCAACACCATGCTCGCAGCCAATCGTAACCGCCCCGTGCATGTCCTCAAAAGAACCATCCCGGCAGGGAGTATTTCTCCCCGGATGATTTTTGGTGCGACTCAATGTTGGTGGTGTTGCCGTCACGACGACTGCCACCCCGCTTCATCCCGTTGAGAGAAGGACACCGCATGTTGAATCAAGCCGCCTTCCTCGCATGGTGCCAGGAACACCCGTTGTCCGAAGCGAAGAGTACGCGCATCGCGCGCATCTGTTCAACTCCCCTCTCACGATGAGTCCGCAGTGCTGCAGGCAATGTGAGGGGACCCTATGCCAGTCACACGATGGGGATGACCATCCAATGCGAGAGCCATCGCGATGAACTGGCCTCCATCTCCACGATGGAAAGCGATCCCACCGTCCTCGAGTACTATGATGGCTGCGATAGTGGCGTTGGTGCGCCTGGGAGTCTTACACACTGATGAGGACCATGATCCGAGCTGGACGGATGCGGGGCGGGCATTGGTAGAACGCTGTGAGTTGAAGGTTGTCCGCAGTGGACAACCCTATACGGTGGTGCTGCAGGCACAGCCAGGGGATACCATCCCCTGTGACTATGGGCTGTCGTGTCCGGTCTATCTGGAACCCCATCCGTGCTGGCGGTGTTCCTTGTGTGAGGGGTGGTATTGTTTTCAGCACATGGAGCGTCATATCTGTCCAAAAATGACCGCAGCGGAACAGCAGGAGCGCGTCGAGGCTGAGGAAGCCCGCGATGGGGATCGGAAAAAAGACGCGTGGATGACGGAGGTGAATCATGCTTGGCAAGAAGAAGACTGGTAACGGGCGGATTCCGTTGTTTGGTTCAACAATTGCTGCACAGTAGTATCCCCGCGGGTGACGTAGGGACTTAGCAAAGTGAGATCAAGGAGTATGCGATGCAACAGAAGAAGCGCAGAGGCGGCTTTGCTGCGATGACGCCAGAACGACGCCAGCAGGTCGCCAGCCAAGGGGGGAAAGCCGCTCAACAAAGTGGAGTGGCTCATACGTGGACCTCTGCAGAGGCGAAGGCGGCAGGGCGTAAAGGAGGATTGGCGAAACACCAACGACGAGCGCCCCAAGTTCGTGCTGATTAAGGAGAGGATGTTATCAATAAGGTGCTCTGTCAGGCTGTACGGTACTATCCTTTCGAAGTACCGAGGCAGGCAAGAAAATGAGTGCCGGGTGTTGGTGTCTGTTGCAGAATGAGAGCATGGGGTGATCTGCCCCACGCTCTCATAGTGTATGGTAGTTCCCAGGGAAGGAACTCACGCATGCCACGTTCAAGCACCGTTCAACGTCTCAAAGCTCAGAAGCTCTAACAACGGCGCTGGGATTTACCTCCTGACTCGCATGTCTGGTGTATTTGCGCCACTCTCCTGGTGATATGTAAACGATTGATAGCCAAATGTTAGGCATGACTGACTGGTGCGCGGGTAATGGATGGATCATTGATGGCATGTTCAGGGATGAAGCGCTCGAGGGAAGCCGGGAAGATCGCGCTCAGCTCTATTGCCGAAGCGAGCCACTGTGATCGTACTCACTGAACAAGAGCAAGCAGGCTTGATCCCGATCACGAGATGTCATCGCAGCGAGCAGGAACTGGTGCTGCGTGCGCGGATCGTCCTAGCAGCAGCCCAAGGGCGTCCCAATACACAGGTTGCCAACGAGTTAAGTGTCAACGTTGATACGGCACGCCTCTGGCGAAATCGCTGGGTGGGGTTACAAGGGATCGATCTGAAGACGCTCAGCGTAGCCAAACGAGTGCAGGATGCGTCACGGCCTGGAGCCGTCCCGAAGTTTACCACTGAGCAACGCTGCCAGATGGCTGCCCTGGCGTGTGAAGCTCCAGCCAAAGCTAGCCAGTGGACTGAACGAGAAATCGCCGACGAACTTCAAGCACGAGGCATCGTCGATGAGATTCCCCCCGCCATGCCGCGCGTCTGCTCAAAAAAGGGGCCTCCAGCCGCAGCGCTTCCGCTACTGGTCATACTTCGTCATAGCCCTCGCTACGTCGTTGGACACTCCCCTCCGCCGATGTCTTGCCAGTGGACAAGGAACTCGGTACAATACGAGATGTTCCTGCTCCCGACACTCAGTTCGCAGGAAGGTCGATGCGATGCCTCGCGCTCTGCGCAAAACGCTCGTCGCACTATATCGCTGCGCCCCCTGTCAAGCGGGTCCGCTGCCACTGGACCGTCACATAGGCCGCGTTCGGCGGCGGTCCTCGGGGCGTTCTGCGCGCGGGAAACCGTCGGTACGGCTATGTGCTATGCTCAAAGTGACCACCTGAGAGCGCACCTATTACCGCGCTGCGCGTGGCGATGGATGGGAGCCAAGCATGGCATGGGGTTGGCTGGCCATCGTCGGGGTGCCCGTGCTGGTGGGGGTGCTCCTCCTGCATCTGTTTGAGGCCTTGACGAACAAGGAGAAGTAGAGGAACTGCGCCCCGAGATTGGGTGATGTGTCGTCTCCCCTTCTCCGGTACTCCCGCCCATACCCTGACCCATCGTGTCCTGACATGCTCCGTGCAGCGATGCCCGTGACACTAAGTTTGGTGGAGGTGGTCCAATGACCCAACCCACAGCGAGTACCGAAGGAACCGCCGCTGATGAGGCGGTGATTCCGCACCAAGAACCCGCCATCGGCACGGGGGAACGCGAAGCCCCCCATCTTGCGAATCCCGTCCAACGCTTCCTGAAGATCCTAGGACCCGGTTTCATCACTGGGGCCTCCGATGATGACCCCTCGGGCATCGGCACCTATTCCGTCGCGGGGGCCTCGCTCGGCTTTGCCACCCTGTGGACGGCGCTCCTATCCTACCCGCTGATGTTCGCGGTGCAGTACATCTGCGCCAAGATCGGCCTGGTCAGTGGCCGCGGTTTGGCCAGGGTCATCCGAGAGTATTACCCACGCTGGTTGCTGTACGGCGCGGTGAGCCTGCTGGTCATTGCCAACACCATCAACGCTGGGGCCGATATCGGAGCCATCGCCGCCGCCATTAATCTTCTCGTGCCTATCCCGGCGGTGGTGCTGATCGTGCCCATCGCGCTGAGTATCCTCGCTGTGCAGATCTGGGGCAGCTACCGCCTCATCGCGCGTGTCTTCAAATGGCTGACGCTCGCCTTGCTGGCCTACATCGGTTCGGCGCTCTTCTCCCATCCCAATGTCCTTGAAGTGCTGCGCGCGACCTTCATTCCCACCATCCGCTTCAATGGGGTGTTCATCTCGACCCTGGTAGCGATCCTGGGCACGACGATTTCGCCCTACCTGTTCTTCTGGCAGTCCGATGAGGAGGTCGAAGAAGCGATCAGCTTGGGCCAGACGAAACTCAAGCAACGCCAGGGCGCCACCGACACCGAACTGCACTACGCGGGGTTGGATGTGGACATCGGCATGTTCTTTTCCAACCTGGTCATGTACTTCATCATCTTCTCGGCAGCGGCAACGCTGTTCAAGACGGGCCACACGAATATTCAATCAGCCACCGATGCCGCCCAGGCGCTGCGCCCCATTGCGGGCAATGCCGCGAGTGTGCTGCTGGCGGTGGGCCTCATCGGCAGTGGCTTCCTAGCGGTGCCGATTCTGACCGGGTCGGGGGCGTATGCGGTGGCGGAGTCCTTTGGCTGGCGCTACGGCCTGGATCAAAAACCGGGACGCGCCCGCTCCTTCTATGGCATCATCGTGGTCTCCACGCTCATCGGGATGCTGATCAATTTCGTCGGGATCAACCCCATCGCTGCCCTCTTCTGGACGGCGGTGCTCAATGGGGTACTCGCGCCGCCCTTGTTGGTGATCATCATGCTGGTAGCGAATAACCGCCAGGTGATGGGGAAGCGCGTCAATGGGCAGCTCCTCAATATGCTTGGCTGGTTGGCGGCGGGGGTGATGGCGCTGGCAGCCCTAGCACTAGTCCTCACCTGGGGGAAGTAGCGTTCGCCGCCAGCGTGAGCCGCGCAGTGGTGACACCAATGCGGTGCGTCGGCCAGGACGGCCTCTGCCGCTGCACGGCACGGTCGGTGTTGCCCAGCTACGCGCGGATGAGCAGATGATCAGCGCACGCGCATGGGAAACCCCGCGCACGCCGCCGGTTTTCCTAGAAAAATCCGGCAACATGGCTCATTGCCGTGGTGCCGAATGAGCACCGTCAGGCAGCGAGCATGTCGAAGACCCAGCGACCGTGCCCCGTAGTGATGTCGCGCTAATGCAAAGTGGCAGTTCGTGGCTCGATGCGGTCCGCAGCCGTGCGCCACCACCGAACACCTGTTAACCATCCAACAGCCGCTGTGTGGAGGATGTAGTCAGCGACTGACGATGGCTCATCGCACCCACCCTCGATTCGTCGATTGGATGGGACGTGGCGGCTCATCCTCACGTTACGCCGTTGTCGCAATGCAGCGTGTCGTCGCTATCGCATCTTGTACCGACCAGAAGAAGAAGGGAGGTGGGCCCTCCCCCAGGGTGAGTTTGGGTTTGAGGTCATCGCACACCCCGCTAGCGGAGGGTGGCTCACCCGATCTTGTACTGATCGGCAAGTAGGCTTCGCTTACCGCGCTTTGCCCAGCTTGCTTGACGGATGAGCACCCGTTGCCGCGACGTGGTAAAACTCATGCGTCCATACCCACTGCGCTTGATCAATTTGACGCGGTTCACGTGACCTTCAACGGCACCTTGCGTCCATACCTCGGTCAAGCCCGCTGCGACAGCGGCGCGATCCTTGCGAAGTCGCACCGCAAACGCACGCAGTTGCTCGCACCCCCGCTGTTCAATCAGCGTGAGCCATTCGCGCCACCGCGCGTGCGCAGCATGGCGCACAACGCTTGCACGTGGGCATAGGTCTGCGCAACGATAGCGTCTTTGGCACCCCATTCCCCACCTGCTGCTGTTCCTGTGGCGTCCGTTTGTCCGGTCGCCGTTGAAAGAGGCGGGCAGCCTGCCGCGGGGTCAACGCCAGGGGAGGAGGGGCTGTCGGCTTATAGAGGGGAACCGGTTCCACCATCTTGAACTTCCATGGCACCCCCGATTCGTGGTGCAACACCGTGAGATAGCGCATCACCGTGCGCGGTGATTGCCCAAACCGAAAGTGCATCAAGGTCAACACCCAGCCCACCACTAAACGCGCATAGCAATCGACGCTCTTCGCCAGAGAGAACCATCCCTTTTGGGTCCAGATTCCGGTAATGGCGCGTACCCGTTTTTCGTTTGGTATCGGAGATACCGAGTTCTTTGGCCAGCAC